>NZ_JBHFOM010000006.1:0-161534 GCF_053543955.1 Colwellia sp. E150_009 | reverse complement strand
ATTATTCAACTTCATGAATAATAAATGCAGCTTAGTAAACAAAAGTAATCCCTGCTCATGTAGCAAAAAAACCAAAGGTTTTATTAAAGTAGGATATGTAAATCCAGATAAATTAGAATTCAATAGCAATTTCATAACTAAAATACAGGATAACTTAGTTCAAAAGTCTGATGATTTAGATAATATTAAAGAGACATATCACACAAAATTATTTCAAGAACATCCATTTGAAGAACCTTCAATAAATATTTTAAATGAGTTACTCAACGATGAACAATTAAAATCTATATTAAGGTTAAAAGAATAATAATAACTATGTAGTTGGTGGTTTTAGCAAGTAGAAATGATCACATAGTTAGTGAGATTGGTATTAGTGAGGTTTTTCTCAGTAAAGCTTTTTATGAGTCATTTTCTAGCAAGTTAAATTCAAGCTCAAGTGTTAAGCAAGTTTCTTCGGCGAGTGTTTGGTCATGACTAATAAACTCTAATCTTGAATCTGCGACCTTATCTAACGCTGTTTTATCTACGGATAAACAACCATCACTTAAGTTACATGTGAGTACACCCTGTTCAGTAATCAGTACTGCTTTCAAGCGTTCTACTCTTAACGGTGTTAAGGTATTCATAACCGTTTTTAAGTCAAAAATTTTTGTTGGTGCGCAAATCCAACCGTATGAGTAATAACCTTCAGTACTGTTTTCTACTTTAATACAGTCAGTTTCTGGTGCTGTTATTGTATGCATATGATTTTTAGAAGGTGGGAGTGAGTGAGTATGCAGACCACTTGGTCGTTGATATTTTGATTTAGTAAGCAGTAATTGTGGGACAATTTTACCATTTTTAGCATAACTTATTGGTATGTTTTCTACGCCAACTTCATTTAAATAATCTGTGAGTTGAGGCATTAAATCTTCTTGGTATAAGTCTGACTTAGTTACTACTATATGGTCGGCTATTTCTAGTTGTTCTTGGAAGGGTTTATGAGCTCTCCAACGTTTATCTGCTAGTTTGCGAATATCAATTAGAGCTAAGGTAGCGCGTACATCTAACACATTTTTATAGTGTGCTTCAGTGAGTGTGTGTAGTACTTCTTTAGGATGTCCTAAGCCAGTTGGTTCTATTAATAATCTATGAGGTTTAGCTTTTTTTAACAAAAGGTTTAATGCTATTTGCATTGGTACACCAGAGGTGCAACACATGCATCCGCCAGGTACTTCATGGATAAAAATACTCTTGTTTTCTGAATTGGCGAGTAATGCGCCGTCAACGCCAATTTCACCAAATTCATTGATTAGAACCGCCCAACGTTCATTACTAGGTTTTTGTTTTAGCAAAGATTGGATGAGTGTAGTTTTACCCACACCTAGGGCACCAGTAATAATATTTGTGGGTACTTGTTCAATTTTTTGCATTCGGCTCTCGTTAAACTTGTTCATAATGATTTGTGATATGTTAGCCATCTAGCCCATCATCTTATTGATGAAACACTAACATACCATTGAGATAACCAGAAGTAATACGTTTTCCTTATAATGTTATAGTGTAACAATTGGTGTATTGTGTTATATTATAACAATTAGGGTGTGGTTTCTTATTTTTCCGTCGTTATTTTATCAATGTTATCTGGAGTTAAGGTTTTGAAAGTTTTACTGAATACAGCCGATCGTTTAGCTATTACTTTGTCTACGGTGTGCATGATCCATTGTTTAGTATTGCCGATTATTTTAATTATATTGCCTACTTTAACCAGTATTACGTTTTTTAGTGATGAGCGTTTTCACACTTGGTTATTGTATGTAGTGATCCCAATAAGTGCATTTGCCTTGGTGTCTGGGTATTTTCATCATCGAAATTTGTTTGTGGTGCTAGTTACATCTATTGGCATAAGTATTTTAGTACTAACCGCGTTTTTAGGTCACGCTGTTTTGGGTGACAAAGGTGAAGTAATAGCATCTGTTTTTGGGTCTATTTTAGTGGCATATGGCCATATTAAAAACTTTAAAAGCCGCAAGCTACGAAGTCAATGCCAATAGTAAAACAAGCAAATCGTATTTTAACGTTTAGATTGGAGTAATGTATGCAGTCACAAGCTGTTTTAAAAGAGCAAATTAGCCGTAACCTTATTAGAGGTTCGGTTTCTTCAGATGAGCCTAGTATTTTCACCAATATTTATGATGAATCAGTGAATGTGGCATTGTGGCAGCGTAATTTGACTAGCGAAGTTAAAGCTGATGTTACTAGGTTTATTAATACTGCATCACACCTTGAACGCTCTGCTTTTATTAGAGCGCAGCATATTGAAGAAGATATTCGAGACGAGTTGCGCACTACTATTTTAGGTGATGCTTTTATCAGTAATACCAGTCAATTGATTGATATGTTTTGTACTTTGTTTGATCTTGAGCAAGTGGGGTTTCGTATTCGACTTCTTGACTTACCTATGTGCCCTCGATTTCATATTGACCGAGTACCTTGTCGACTAGTAACTACTTTTTCTGGACAAGGTACACAGTGGCTAGATAATAACAACATAGACAGAAGTAAATTAGGTTCCGGAAACCAAGGGCTTGATGATAGTGAATCTGGTCTTTATCCAACTGATGCACTCATAGAAAACATGACCGCGGGTGATGTTGCTTTG
The DNA here is from genome assembly GCF_053543955.1 of Colwellia sp. E150_009. Lineage (NCBI taxonomy): Bacteria > Pseudomonadati > Pseudomonadota > Gammaproteobacteria > Alteromonadales > Colwelliaceae > Colwellia > Colwellia sp. E150_009. The sequence goes on along the minus strand of NZ_JBHFOM010000006.1, from coordinate 158,893 downwards.
TTAAAAGGCTCTGCATGGATAGGTAATGAAAACACTGCGGTTGTGCACCGTTCGCCCCCATATTGTTCGGGCGAAAAACGATTGTTAATGACATTAGATATACTGTAGTAAGGCTTATTGAGCCTTACTATGAGTAGTTTTTGATAGTGCTTTTCATATCACGGAATGGTTATTCAAAAATATGAATATTGTTTATGGTCATACCGTAAGCTGATGTGCCTGTTTCGGTGTCAGTAGTTTCAATATGTATGGTGCCTTCAAACCAAAAAGCCTCTGTTAATCCTGTAAGTTTAAATCCTTCGGCAATTTTACCAAATATCATTTGATTAGGAGGAGGCGGCGGCATATGTAAACAGGCGCCGAAATAAGGAACGATAAAGAATTCAGTTACATTTTGTCGTTCATCAGAGGCAAGAGGCACCATGTAGCCTGGGATCCTTATCGCTTTATTGTTAAATGCTTTAATGACGCGCACAGATGTTAATGCTTGTTGAAAGCGACGGGTAGTATCGTTTGTTGTGGGTGAATCGGATAGTGCATTAGACAGTGCCTCGATAGAATCCTGAACGCTGCCATCTTCAATGTTAGATAAATAATCAGGAGGATTAAGCAATGCGGCTAGATCATCGTTTGGCATCAATTGTACCCATTCAATTTCTTGATAGGTTGAATCTTTTGCCGCATAAGTAGGCATAGCAAAGTGTAGTAAAAAAAACGTGATGGAAATATACCAAAGGGCAAAAAAAGGATTATTTTTCATCGTTAACCTGTATAACCAATAGATATAATTGTTATAACATAACAGTTATATTCGATACCACTTAAATAGTGTATTTATGACAACTAACAACAATAATCAACCATTGCGCAGTGGTAATAAACCCATTGCGATTGAATTACACAATTTGGTGCATGCCTATGGTAAGTGCCAAAATCAGTGTTTACGTTTTAATCATTGGTCAGTTGAAATAGGGCAACAAGTTTTTCTGTATGGTGATTCAGGCTCTGGAAAATCCACACTGTTAAATTTGTTGTCTGGCATTTTGACGCCTCAACAAGGTAGTGTTAATTTATTTGGTACTGAAATGAGTGAGCTGTCAAATAGTAAACGTGACCGATTTCGCGCTGAAAATATAGGGGTGGTGTTTCAACAGTTTAATCTTATTCCCTATCTGAGCGTGGCTCAAAATATTGAATTAGCGGTGTATTTGGCTAAATCATCTAAGCAGAAAATGTCTGAATCGATTAAACAATTAATGGCGGTATTAAGACTGCCAAGCACAATATTAGATACTCAAGTGGTAAAGTTAAGTGTAGGGCAACAGCAGCGAGTCGCTATTATGCGGGCTTTTATCAATTTACCAAAATTATTATTAATAGATGAACCCACTTCTGCATTAGACAATACCGCCAAAGCAGCTTTTATGACCCTATTAATAGCTATGTGTCAGGCTAATAACACCACTATGATTTTTGTTAGTCATGATCTTGAATTAAAACGTTTTTTTTCAGTACATACCCCAATGTCTTCTTTGTGTGATGTCGTTGTGCAGCAGGAGGAGTGCTAATGCTGATTTCGATTACATGGCGCAGTTTAGTGAGTCGCCGTAAAACTGTTTTTCTGACTTTTTTATCTTTACTGGTGAGTATCAGTATGTTGCTCAGTGTTGAGCATATTCGTTTACAAGCGAAAGAAAGTTTTAATCGCACTATATCGGGGGTTGACTTAATTGTAGGTGCACCAAGCGGTGAGTTGAATTTACTTTTGTATTCAATTTTCAGAATGGGTAGCCCCACCAATAATATTGACTATGATAGTTTCACTATGCTCAAGTCTAATCCGTCAGTTGCTTGGGCTGTGCCTATTAGTTTAGGTGATTCTCATCAAGGCTTTCGAGTCATGGGCACCAACAGTGATTATTTTCAGCATTATGAATTTGCTAATAAGCAACCCATTATTTTGACAAAAGGCCATATTTTTGAAGGTCATTTTGATGCCGTTCTTGGCGCTGATGTCGCTAAATCTTTAGGGTATCAACTAGGTGATAATATTGTATTGTCCCATGGTTTAGGGCACACAAGTTTTATTCATCATAATAAATCCCCTTTTACCGTAAGTGGAATTATTGGTGCAACGGGCACCCCTATTGATAAAACGGTACATGTTAATTTAGCTGCTATTGAAGCGATTCATTTACCTCGCGAGCAATTAAAAGAACGAGTAGAAGAGCCTCATAAGCACGATTATGGGCAAGCACATGTTCATGAAGATGAACATTCAACTAAAAAGATTACTGCAGTGTTATTAGGCTTACATAATAAATTTTCCATTTTTACCTTGCAGCGACAAATAAATAATTACCAAAAAGATAGATTAATGGCCATATTGCCTGGGGTAGTAATGAATCAATTATGGGGGCTGATGGGTAACATTGAAAAAGTACTACAAATTATTGGTTTCTTGGTTTTGTTAGCCTCATTATTTGGTTTGACCACTATGCTGTTAGCTACCATGAACGAAAGACAAAAAGAAATTACGGTGTTTCGAATATTAGGAGCGTCTCCCAAACTGATAGTGTCGCTAATTATTTTAGAAGCATTAATTATTAACGGTTTGGCTTTAATTTGCTCGTTGATGTTGGTTTCATTATTACTAACAATGTTAGACCCGTGGTTAACTGCCGAATATGGTTTGTTTTTAAATCAAAGCTTATTCACTACAGACGCCTTCATGTTATCGGTAATTATTCTGGGGGCTACCATTGTGACAGCATTGATACCAGGAATTGAGGCATATAAAAAAGCATTGCATTCTCAGCTGTGTGGGGGATAGATGACAGTTTTGTAAAAATGTAGTTGCTTAAAAATAATTAAGAACTAATCTAATAAAATACAAATTTTAACAATTTAAGGCTTTATTTTTTGTATGGATGTATATACAGTTAGTACGTTTTTACCCAAACACGTTTAGTCTTTAAAAGGAATTGTCATGTCTCGTAGAGTTGCCATCTTATTTTCAGTGGCTTTATTAGTTGTTATCATTGTTGTCATTGGTGGTATAAAAGCAAAACAAATTGGTTTTATGATCGATAGTGGTGCTGCTTATGCTCAACCACCTGAAACGGTTAGTCTTAGTATAGTAGAACAACAAATCTGGCCAAATACCCTGACGGCCGTTGGTTCACTCGAAGCCTGGCAAGGATTAACTGTTACCGCTGAAGTCGATGGTCGCATTGCCAAGATCCATTTTGATTCGGGGCAAATAGTAAAAGCTGGTGATTTATTAATTGAACAAGAGTCAGGCAATGAAAAAGCGCAATTACGGGCTTCTTTGGCACGATTGGTTTTGGCTAAAAATAATTTGCAACGTTTGCATTCACTTCGCGAAAAGCAATCGGTATCACAAAGTGCCTTGGATGAAGCGGCACAAATAGTTGATACAACCCAAGGTCAAGTGGACGATCTGAACATAACCTTAGCAAAAAAACGTATTGTTGCTCCTTTTAATGGTCGGCTAGGTATACGTAAAGTCTATTTGGGACAAGATTTGCCCAAAGGTACTGAAGTAGTGACGTTACAATCAGTTGAACAATTACGGGTTAACTTTCGCGTTCCACAGCAATGGGTAAACAAAATCAAATCTGGTTATTCAGTGGTTGTTGGTACTAAACCAAATGATAGTGTCAGTGGTGAAATCATTGCCACTGCTGCTGAAATTAATAGCCAAACCCGTAATTTACATGTGCAAGCCCAAATTGATAACTCTTTGCATACCCTATTACCTGGTATGTCAGTGGAGTTGGAAGTAACCTTGCCTGATGAACAACAGGTATTGGTAATTCCTAATACGGCGGTGCTTTATGCCCCGTACGGCGACACGGTATTTGTCATTGAGAAGAGTGAAGAGAGTAAACCAGCTACCGTAAGGCAGCAGTTTGTAAAACTTGGTAGTACCCGAGGTGATTTTGTTGCGGTTGAAGAAGGTTTGCAAGCTGGACAGCAAGTAGTCAGTGCAGGCGCATTTAAATTATTTAACGGCATGTCTGTAGTGACAAGTAAGAATGCTGAACCCGCACGTAGTCTCACCCCTCAACCAACTGATTCCTGAGTATATACACTACTATGAACTTCACCGATCTATTTATTAAACGACCTGTCGTTTCTATTGTTATCAGTATTTTAATATTGCTGGCTGGATTTCAAGCCGCCTCTAACTTGACTGTTCGTCAATACCCTAAAAGCGATGTGTCAGTAATTAATATTCAAACCGCATATATTGGTGCTAGTGCGGAACTGGTTAAAGGTTTTATCACTAGCCCACTGGAACGTGCCGTTGCTTCCGCTGAAGGGATTGACTATGTAGAGTCAAGCTCCTCTTTGGGCTTTTCTGATATTAAAATTCACTTAAAATTGAACTTTGATCCAATTAGAGCCATGTCAGAAATCAATGCCAAGGTTAATTCAGTTAGAGGAGAGCTACCGCCAGAAGCCGAAGTACCCGCCTTGAGTATCATTTCTGCTGACAGTGAATTTGCCGCTGCTTACTTGAGTTTTACTTCTGACATATTATCACAAAATCAAATTACAGATTATTTACTTCGTACCATTCAACCCCGCTTAGCCGCTATAGATGGTGTGCAAAAAGCTGAAACCCTAGGTGGGCGCGTTTTTGCTATGCGTATTTGGCTCAAACCTCAAGCCATGGAAGCGATGAATGTAACACCCACTGAGTTGAGTCAGGCTTTGGCAGCCAATAATGTGCAAGCAACCTTGGGTCAAACCCGTGGTATGTTAACTCAAGTTAACTTAAGTGCCGACACCGATTTAAATTCAGTTGAGGATTTTCAGCAACTTATTATTAGACGCACGACGCAAGGTATAATACGCCTTATTGATGTGGCTGATGTAGAGTTAGGTGCTGAAGATTATAACACTGATGTGAGTTACTCAGGACAAACCGCGGTGTTTATGGGCGTGTGGGTAATGCCCACAGCAAATGCCTTAGATGTTATGAAGGCAGTACGGGACGAAATGGCAGCAATTCGCGAGAAACTACCCAGTGGGTTAGACGCACTTGTATCTTACGATTCAACAGAATACATTGAAACTGCCATTGAAGAAGTGATAAAAACGCTGACTGAGACCCTGATCATCATCATTATCGTGATTTTCTTATTCTTAGGTTTTAGTCGCTCTGTACTTATTCCAGTCTTTGCCATTCCTTTATCTTTGATTGGTGCGCTGTTTTTAATGCAAATGTTTGGCTTTACCTTAAATTTGCTGACTTTACTGGCTATTGTTCTCAGTGTGGGCCTTGTGGTAGATGATGCCATTGTTATGGTGGAAAATATTGAACGGCACATCGAAGAGGGCAAAACACCTATTCAGGCAGCACTGTTAGGTGCGCGAGAATTAGGCGGACCTATTATTGCCATGACAGTGACTTTAGTGTCGGTATATGTACCCATTGGTTTTCAAGGTGGTTTAACGGGCACTTTGTTTCGTGAATTTGCCCTAACCTTAGCGGGAGCCGTGAGTATTTCAGCCATAGTTGCCTTAACATTATCACCTATGTTGGGTTCTCGTTGGCTTAAAACCCATAAAAAGGTTCAAGCGCCATTAGGGCCAATTTTTGACAAATTTCAACATTTTTATAGCCGTACTTTAACGGGTAGTTTGCAAAATCGTCCTGCGGTGTATTTATTTTGGGTGGTTGTTGCTATTTTGGCTGTGGTAATGTACACAATGTCACCCACAGAATTGGCTCCTAATGAAGATCAAGGTGTTATTTTTGGTATTACCGAGGCACCAGCCAACAGCACAATTGATCAATCGGTGTTTTATGTTGATCAAGCCAATGATGCCTATCAAAGTATTGAAGAAACCGATTTTACCTTCTTACTCACGTTTCCTAGTGGTGGGTTTTCTGGCATGGTGGTTAAACCTTGGGACCAGCGTGAACGCAGTGTGTTTGAAATTTTGCCAGAAGTACAACAAAAGCTGGCTGGTATTAGTGGGGTGAGGATCTTCCCACTTACACCACCAGCATTACCTGGCGGCGGAAGCTTTCCATTCGAATTTGTATTAACCTCACAAGCGGAACCTGAACAAATATTTGAGATTTCGCAGATTCTTGTGAATAAAGCAATGGAAAGTGGAATGTTCGCTTTTCCGCCAATGATTGATTTAAAAATTGACCAGCCTGATGCTCGGTTAAAAATTAATCGAGATAAAGTTGCAGAGTTGGGATTGGATATGCAAACCATTACCCGTGATTTGGCGGTATTGTTGGGTGGTAATTATGTTAACCGTTTTAATATGGAGGGTTACAGTTATAAAGTTATCCCGCAAGTAAAACGTAAAGCCAGACTTAACCCTAATGATATCAAAGATCTGTATGTTACTGGCTTAGGTGGTAATATGATTCGTGTTGCCGATATCGCTGAAATTGAAGTTAATACTGTACCTCGTAGTCTTAACCGTACACAACAAATGAACTCGGTAAAAATTAGTGGTCAACCGACTACCTCGTTAGACGCTGCGTTGACCTATATGGAAACTGAAGCACGTAAGATTATGCCGCAAGGTTATGGTATTGATTATACGGGTCAGTCACGGCAGTTACGTTTGGAAGGAAACTCTTTCTTACCCGCCTTTTTAATGGCTATTACTATGATATTTTTAGTCTTGGCAGCGCAGTTTAATAGCTTTCGTGACCCTTTAGTGATCTTAGGTGGTTCGGTACCCCTAGCCTTATTTGGTGCCATGGTTTTTACTTTTTTAAAAATTCCTGCGCCTATGCCTTATTGGACAGACGGCTGGACTACTACCCTGAATATCTATTCACAAGTCGGCTTGGTAACCTTAGTAGGTCTTATTGCCCGTAACGGTATATTGGTAGTGGAGTTTGCTAATAAATTGCAAGAACAAGGAAAATCAAAATTAGAGGCGGTACAACAAGCGTCAATTATTCGCTTACGGCCAGTTATGATGACTAGCATAGCGACTATTGCGGGGCATACTCCGCTGATATTTGCCGACGGCGCAGGTGCAGGCGCTCGTAATGCTATTGGTTTAGTATTAGTTTGTGGCATGGCTATTGGTACCATACTTACACTCTACGTATTACCTTCGGTCTATATGCTTTTAGCAAAAGATCACAGTAAAGCATTGCATTTAAAAGCAGAGTATCAGCATTAAAGAGCAAATGACGTTTGCTATAATGATGTTCCATTACTTGAAGATTATAAAGTGATTATTTAATACTTAACGGCCATAGTTTAAAAATTATGGTTGTTAATACCAATTTCACTAAATTATTGCCACTTGTGCTGGTTAAAATACTCATGGGGGTGTTGCTCTCAATCCACATAAGCCTGCTATTGCTTAATCAAGCGCCTTGCCCTGAGTTTACCGGCCATTGATATCCTATTATTAATCTATATATTTAGTGATAACCATTATCATTATTGTTATTATTTGTTTTTGGTTTGTTCTATTTTAGGAAGGTTGGATGTTTACAAAAGAAAAAATGTCGGTTCTGTTAGCTGTTTCTACCATTATTATTTCAGAAAATTTATCAGCACAAACGAGTGAAAAAATTGAAACTATTGAAGTTGTTGGTCGTGCGCAACAATTTTATTTAGAAACAGAAAGCAAAATTGGTACTAAAACAGACCTTTCTTTAATTGAACTACCTCAATCAGCGCAAGTGTTGAGCGAGCAACTTATTATTGACCAAGCGGCACGAGATATTACCGACCTTTATCGTTCTATTGCCGGGGTAAGTGAATTCAGTTACTCCGGTGTTACTTTTCGTGGCTTTCGTGATGATGCGAATGTGTTTTATGATGGCGTTAGAGGAGATCCTTACTCAGGTTTTGGTGTACCACAGCTTTTTAATGTAAGTAGGGTTGAAGTACTGAAAGGTCCTGCATCAGCTTTATATGGTGGTGGTGAGCCAGGAGGTATGATTAATTATGTCACTAAAAAACCTAGCTTTAATGAAAAACGGGAATTGAAATTAACTATTGGTGATTATGCTACTTCTGGCGCTTCATTAGATATGACTGGCGGCGTGTCTGAGGATATTGCTTATCGGCTAGGAGGGTTTTATGAGCAAGAAGATAGCTTTAGAAATAATGCGGATGCTAAAAATACTGAAATAGTTGGTGGCTTAATTTTTAATTTAAGTGATGCTACCGAGCTAACTACAACGATTGATTGGATAAAACAAGATCTCGGTGGTAATCGATTACGTGGTGTTCCCGTAGATGATGAAGGTAATTTCATTGTTGATCCTTCATATAACGCTAATGAAAAATTCGATTATCAGGATATGACCGCTTTAGTATTACAGGCCAACTTAACGCATTATTTTACCGATGATTTTTATGTTAATACCACACTACGTTATTTAGATAATGAGCGTGATCAAGCCTATCATGAGTCTCGTAGTTGGGTAGATGCAGATAATGATGGTGTTGAAAATGTTGATGACCAAATAATTCGTCGTGAATACCGTAAACAATACAGAGCAAATAAAGAAAGTAGTTTAACTGCTGATTTTGTTTACTCAATTGAAAGCAGTGGTATTGAGCACCAACTGTTATTTGGTACAGATATACACAAAGTTGAAACAGAATATGATTATCTGCGGGCTAGGTATGAAGATGACGGCGTTGCTAATTTGAATATTTTCACTTTAAATTATGGTATTACAGATCCATTAACTTACACATTAACGCCTCAGAAAAGTGACGCTTTAGATACTAAACGTTATGGTTTTTATGTACAAGATGTTATGAAAATTAATAGTCAATGGGTATTTATTGCAGGATTACGTTACGACCATTTTGAAGAAAGAAACCAAGATTCTGGTTATAGTTATTCTGATTCAGGCGTTACGCCGAGAGTTGCATTAACGTATCAACCACAAAAGAACCTATCTTTTTATATTAATTATTCAGAAAGCTTTAATCCTGTTTCTTCAGGCGACCAAGCTGATGTTATCGGAGAAGGTCTTTTAGAGCCTGAAACGGGCAAGCAGTCTGAAATTGGTATGAAAAAATTTTGGCTAGATGGAAAAATAATGAGTACCTTTGCTGCATATCGTATAAATAAACAAAATGTAGTAATGTCTAATCCTGATGAAAATGCAGGTGATGTAGGAATACCTGAATTAATTAATTTAGGTGAAGTAGAAAGTAAAGGCTTTGAAACCACATTAGTTGGCGATATTAATGATAATTTAACGATTACCGCGAACTATGCGTATAACGATACTATTGTCATTAAAGGTGTTACAGGAGATTCGATAACTAATACTTTTGGTGATGGCAGTAAATTTACTAATGCACCAAAACATCAAGCAGGTTTGTGGTCTAGATACGCTATTGAATCTATAGATTCCTCTATCGCTTTTGGTTTAAATTACGTTAGTAAACAATACAGTTTAGATGGTCAAATAGTGAAACCGTTTACAGTATTTGATATGAGTTGGACAACCACATGGGACAACCTATTATTAAGCGTAAATGTAAATAATCTTTTGGATAAAGAATATGCAGTAAGCGGTTTTAGTGAGCGTAATGGTCACTTTCCGGGTAGCCCACGTAGTGTTATTGCTCAACTCACTTATACCTTTTAAAGTAAGTCGTTAACTATTTGATGTATTTAAAATTTGGCATTTTCGGATATCTGAAGCGGCAGAGCCTTTGCCTTTTGGTACATTTTCTAGTTGGGTATTTCGGTATGTTTGGTTTGTATTTGGTAAGCGTCGGTTAAACCACACCTAACATTAACGACTACTTACCATTAAGCTTTCTCCCAATTCAAAAAGGAGAAAGTAAAATGCAAGTTAATACTCAACAGAAATGGTCGGCCATTATTCGACAACAAGCTCAAAGCACCTTAACCATTAAGCAATTTTGTCTTCAACAAAAAATATCACCATCAACTTTTTACCAACGTAAAAGTGAATTAGCTTCATTAGTTAAAGATGAGCATACCTTTATCAAAGCGAGTGTTTCACAAACAGTTGAAGTCGCCACACAAGTCAAACCAATACGATTAACGATGGGTAAAGCTGAGTTATCTTTTCCTTCGCAAACATCACCCTCCTATTTAGCTTCGTTAATCAATGAGCTGCGTTTATGAAGATGTTTACCAAGGTTCCTGATGTTTTTCTGTACCGTGACTTTGTCGACTTTAGAAAATCCATCAATGGTTTAGCCGCCATCGTTGAACAACAAATGCAGTTGTCACCACTCAATGGCTGTGTGTATGTATTTTGCAACAAAGGGCGCGATAAACTTAAAGTGCTGTATTGGGATAAAACAGGCTTCGCTTTATGGTACAAGCGCCTTGAAAAAGATAAATTCAAATGGCCAACTAAGCTTAGTACTAAGTCATTGAATTTGTCTGAGCAACAATTGCATTGGTTGTTTGATGGCTTTGATGTGCTTGGTCATCAAGCGGTTAGTTATGAATCCGTTGCCTTATAACGTGAGACCATAACAGCCTTTATCGATCACTAAATAATCTTAATAAAGCCAAGTGCTTAACGCTCTTTATTGATAAAATAAAAGCATGATTGAAGAGATTGATTCACTACCGGATGATCCGGTTTTACTAAAAAAACTACTCGCTAAACAAGCGGCAAGGCTAATGTTCCTTGAAGAGCAATTTCGCCTTGCACAGCAGCAACGTTTTGGCGCGAGCAGTGAAGCACATCCAGCCCAAGGTGATTTATTTAACGAAGCTGAAGTGACGCTTGATGATGTTGAAGCACAAGAAGAAGTTAGCACCGTAACCGTTAAGAAAAAGCCTAAACGTAAACCTTTACCCAAAGACCTACCGCGTGAAGTCATTGTGCATGATATTGAAGATAAAACGTGTGCGTGTTGCGGTAATGAATTACATCAAATGGGCGATGAACGTAGCGAAAAACTTGAATTCATTCCAGCACAAGTTAAAGTGATTGAACATGTACGGTTAAAATACAGTTGTCGTACGTGTGAAAAAGAAAACACCACCACAAACGTAGTCATTGCACCCGTACCGCCTAGCCCAATCCCCAAAGGTATCGCCACAGCTACCTTGTTGAGTCAAATCATTACCAGCAAATACCAGTATGCACTACCACTGTATCGTCAAGAAAGCCTGTTTAAGCAATATGGTGTTCAATTAAGCCGACAAACCATGGCGGATTGGATGGTAAAAAGCAGCCACTTATTCAAACCACTTTATGAACGGTTGCAGGAAATACTATTACAACAATGTGTTATTCAGGCGGATGAAACGCCACTTAAGGTGATTAAAGAAGATAAAGCCAAAAGTTACATGTGGCTATATTGCACGGGCAGTGATTCACTCACTCAGGGTGTGATACCTAACATTGTACTTTATGATTACCAATCAGGTAGGGCTGGCCAGTGTGCGGTGGATTACCTTGACGGTTTTACAGGCTACCTGCAAGTCGATGGTTACGTGGGGTATGAAAAAACATCCGCAAAACTGGCGGGTTGTTGGGCACACGCGCGTCGTAAATTCATTGAAGCGCAAACTGCTCAACCTAAAGGGAAAACGGGTAAAGCTGATATGGCGCTGAGTATGATACAAAAACTGTATCGGATAGAAGCAAGTCTAAAAAATAAAACGGAACAAGAAAAATATCAAGTACGTCAGGAAAAAGCCAAGCCGCTGCTAGAGAAGTTTGAACAGTGGTTGAGTAAAGCCAATGTGGTGCCAAAAACCGCGTTAGGTCAAGCTCTCGGTTATTGCCAAAATCAATGGCATAAACTTATTCGCTATCTTGAAGACGGTCACTTGAGTATTGACAATAACCGTGCAGAAAGAGCAATAAAGCCGTTTGTTATTGGTAGAAAAAATTGGTTGTTCGCCAATACAGCCAACGGCGCAAAAGCCAGTGCGATACTGTACTCAATGATTGAAACAGCGAAAGCCAATGGCTTAACCCCGTTTGATTACATCGCACATTGTCTTGAAGCACTGAGTAAGCACAATTGTGATGTTGAGCAACTACTACCTTGGCATATTAAGCTTAAAAGTATTAATGCAGAAGAAATCAAATAAAAATAACGATTAATTGGCAGATATACAGGGGAAATCATCCGTGAACAACATTCCCTGTTTCAATCGTCCTTAAGCGGCTTCATGCTGCCAAACTTAATCCCTAAAGCGTCCATACAAGTCATCCTGACTTGTGTTGTTGCCAACAACATAAGTGTAGGATAAAAATAGCGCATTGCAAATAATGCTCAATAAAAAATTTAGGTGTGGTTTAGCCGACGTTTACTGTACTTCGGCTAAATATGATTTATGAAAGCACCCTGTTTGCAACCAACGGAGCATTGTGCTCTGCTAATATCTTATGAATAACAATTTCAAGCAATATAAGCTTTATGTATCTGAACCATCGGAGCATTGTGCTCCGCTTATAGCTTACGAACCTCAATTTGAAGCAATAAGTCTTTGTACCTTTCGATATTCGAAGTAAAGATGTGAAAGCTTGATAAACTTTTAAATATCTTTGTATTATGAACAACAAACAATCGTCAACTTGTATTGACAAGCTATCATTCGTCAATTAGTATTGACGAATGATATATATAAAATCACTTCCACCACCAAGTAACCCAGAAGATGCTCTTGCGGCTGTTGTTGCTCTACGACATATGGCAGATCAACTAGAAAGAAAAGCTGTTAACGAAGCTGTAGCCCAAGGTTGGAGCTGGTCTCAAATTGCTACAGCACTAGGGATTTCAAAACAAGCTGCTCATAAGCGACATGCTGCATACATTAAAAACTCATTGAATCGGAAAGGAAATAACGATGTTTAAACGCCTTAAGTTATATTTTAAAGATATAAAAACTCTGGGAAAATTAATCCCCGGAGCTGAAAAACAAGCCAATATCATGGGAGAAGAGAAACCCGGAGCTGAACACTTCGTTCTTTCTGCACTTTGTCTGGAAGATGGGACAGCTAAAAGAGCACTTGCAAAGTTTGGTGTCGACGCCAATATATTTAAGAATGCGATAACAGCACAATACAAAGAAGCGCTCACTAAAATAGGTCTTTGTGATGATGCTTTTGATACAAAACTAGAACCTATAAAATCAAATAGAACCATACTAAAATCAAAACCGTCTGGCCAATATTTAATAAATAGCCTTTATGAGCTGAAGAAAGTTGATAAAAGTCATCATCTCCAAAGTGCCCATGTATTAATAGCAGCAGCAACAATAGAGTATGGAGTTGTGACAAGGGCTTTTGAACATTTAGGGATTGATAGAGAGTTACTATCCAAAGCCGCTAAAGATGAACTCCTTCTACCATAGGGAAAAAGGAGTTCTTTAAGGAAAAATGAAAATCTATTCAAGGCGACATTATAGGCGGTGTTTTACTTGAACTCTCCACTCTAGCTGTTTGACACCCTTTTCATTGGATAGTGGAACGATAAAATCAAAGTGCACTACATTCTTCTGACTCGAGTGGGAAGAAAATAATCTAGCACCAACTCCTATACTATGTAATGTACTTTCGTTGGAGTTGTTATGATAGTTCCCCCCCCAAGTATTACCGCTATCAGCAAATGCAGCCCAGCTTAAATTGAACATTTGAAAGTAATTAATATGAGGGTTATATCTGATCTCATTTGTAAGAGACCAATAGTTATCACCATGACGAAAATCTTTGGGATAGCCTCTCACACCTGAATTTCCTCCCAAGGCGGTTGGTTCATATTCCCACTGGTTACTCGAAAATACTTGCTGAAATAGATGAAAACTACTCCAGTATAAATTAATTGTATTATGAATTTCAGCACTATATCGCGTGTTATGCCAATTATCATTACCATTTCGCCAATAATGTTGACTATTTATATTGAATAGAGCTAAGTAATTGCCCCACTGCCAACCCTTCGTTAAAGAAAATTGTGCATGCTCGCCCGATTCTTCAAAATTGTTATGAACAGTAATATCTCGTTGAATATGTGCCTTAATATGCCACCCAAGATTAAAGTCTTCTCTGTAATTAATTAAATTGACATTTGATAACATTTGAAAGTCACTATCAAAATACTCTAAGGTAATTCCTGCCGCATCGAAACCATAATCTTCAGGCAGAGTGTTCTCAATTGTTTTATCTATAGCATTAAATATATGATTTTGTTTTTCAAACGTGATCCCCCAACGAAGAGCCTTTCGATTCCATTTATTAATCGACCAACCTGTAGAAATAAATTGAGATATTGTTTTATGATTAAATTCAGTCCATGTTTCTCCACTTTGATTTATAACATCTACCTGCTCTTGCTCCATGTTATTAAGCCTATATTGATATGGATCATCAAGATAGTGAAAAGGCTTTTTGAATTCAAAAAATCGTATTTTTCCATCACTATTATTAGCTAAGTTGGTTGTGAACTCACTTCGCACAGGCCAACTTAAAGGAAGATTAAACTCAGCGCCATAACCATTCCTTTCAGGTCTATGTCTGTAATTAACCGATGAACTTATTCCTAGTCCAAGCAAATTATCGTCTTTAAAACCTATTGCAAACTTATTTTCACCCGCTTGCCTTCCAAAACTTACGGTAGGAAGAAGACTCCAAGTATCCCATGTATCAACTTCTAGAACCTGATTGCAACTCTTGAGACATATCTCGGAGTGTTTAATAGTCGCCTTTCTAAGGTAATTAGTTTTATTGAGGATACGTTCTGCTTCTTTAATTTGATCTTCACTTACTTTTCCCGAGTCTGAAAAAGGAAGGAGCTTCCTTATAGTGTTTTGCTGCGTATTAATATGTAACGCGTTAGCAAAGTGATGAATAATCGTACTGGAAGGTAGGCTTTCATCAAATATATCATGACTAGTAATTTGTATTTTATCAAAAGAGTATTCTATTTGATTCATATGCTGTTCGTTCGTCCCCTGTGCAAGAACAATATTACAGTTGAATAAACAAACAATTGTTACATTTTTGGATCTTTTAAGGTTCATATCTAAAAATCTGCTTATGCGTTGATGGTTTGAATTGCTGAAGTGGATCATTTTTGCATTGTTGGTAACAATAGTGCGCCAAGCCAAGTTAACGTACAGATCAATAAGGAAATAAAAACAGCTGCAGAGCCCATATCCTTTGCACGGCCAGAGAGCACATGCTGCTCTAGGCTAATTCTATCTACAACAGCTTCGATTGCTGAATTGACTAACTCAGTCAGAAGAACCAATAACAACGCAGAGACCAATACAAAAGACTCCCATATGTTAGCTCCTATAATAAAAGCAAATGGCAGCATAATAATTGTCATCATTAATTCTTGTCGAAAAGCTGATTCATATCTAAAAGCGGCCTTAAACCCCATAATTGAGCAATGCCCAGCTTTGAGAACACGATTAATTCCTTTACCGTTTGGCTTGTTAGTAGCTTGTTTCATATATCACCTGTTATATTTTAAAATTCAGTTTTGCTGGTTGTGTTAATTGAATGACTTTGACAAGGCTCAAAAATATCGAGCTCTTTCTGATATATGCTGGTAGATATCTTGTTCAAACCAAGGATTGAGTGAAATAAATAATCTTGACTTAAAGGCGCTTGACTTCTATTGAGAAGGCAGTCTTTATCAATTCCTTTATTAGATAAATACGAGGGTGAAAACCACATTAAGAAAGGCACATGAATTTGCTCTTTAGGGGCTATAAAATAGGGAGTCCCATGTAAGTAAATGTTATTTTCCCCCAGTGACTCTCCATGATCTGAGAGGTAGATCATCGATGTATCATAATACTTAGATTGGACTTCAAGAAACTTAATAGTTTCAGCCAAAAAGTGGTCTGTATAAGCTATTGTATTGTCGTAAGCGTTAATAATTTCCTTACGAGAACATTGCTGTAATTGGTTAGTAGTACAAACTGGTTTAAAGCGCTCGAAAGGCTTTGGGTAACGTTTATAATAAGCAGGGCCATGACTACCTTTTTGGTGCAATACAACAAATACATCTTTATCTGTATTCGTTACTTTACTTTTAAGAGCGTGTAATAAAATCTCGTCATAGCACTCTCCTCCCTGACACCATTCTGAGTTTTCAGAATTACTTAGTTGCTCTGTTTCAACTCTTTTACATACACCTTTACAACCAGAGTTATTATCAAGCCACATAATTGTAACGCCTACGCGTTTTAGTATATCAAGCAGGTTTTCATGTTCTTTAGCCTTGCTCTGGCTAAATTCACTTCGTGCAAAGTGTGAAAACATACACGGTACAGATTCCGCTGTAGCGGTTCCACATGAGGTCATTTGAGGAAAGTTAATAACAGACAATGAAGAAAGGTTAGGCGTTGTATTTCGCGAGTATCCATTTAATGAGAAATTTTCAGCTCTAGCAGTTTCCCCTACTACAAGTACAGTTAAACTAGGTTTTAAATTAGCGTTTTTCTGTGGCCTTTCTGCATCCAAACCTACTGGGTGAAGAACTCGGTTTTGAATTTTCCAAGAACGGCTAAAATAAGTCGAAGTAGCATAAATAACGTTAGTAGGATTTATTAAATACCTAACATGCCGATTGTTACGAAAAAAGGAAGCGTAGTCTTGATAAAAAATGACCGCGATTATGACAATAACCGCTAAGCTAATAATTATACTGTATAATTTCTTAACGAGTCCTTGCATTAATGTGGTAGGAATTACTTTTATACGACACATAATTAGAGCTGGAAGCACGCCTAATAAAAGTATGTATACGATCATGTTCACAGAGAGTAACTCTGTTGCTTCTGATACATCAGTTTCTAAGGTATTTTGTATCATATTCCTATCGAACATAACTCCATAAGAGTCCATAAAGTAGCTGGCAATTACAGCTATGAGTAGTAGGGAGACAGTTAAGAGTTTTCGTGTACAAGGGTACATAACTAATTGAAGTAAAAAGTTAAGCGCAGCAACCAAGAAGATGAACATCGAGAAATAAAATACTAGAGTTCGAAAGTTTAATGGCAAACCTGCATTGAATGTGGCATACCAAAATGAACCATTGTAAAAAGAAATTAGCCCCCCAGCTAAGAAAAGAGTATATATAGAAGAACTAACACTGTATTCCTGCGGGATTTCCCATAAGATACGAATACATTTTTTTACATCAATTAGTCCCCATTGACGTATATTTTTGAGCATTTTTAATCCAACAATTTAAAAATCAGGATTAAATTATGCCTATTAAGTTTTTGGAGTTATGTCTTGTTAGTGTCCCATATTTGTCATGAAACGTATGGAACTGTAAAAGGCATATATTCTATGCCCCATTACTATGTAATATAATTACTTCACTGGAAAATATTTATGCTTTAATCAGGAGAGACTTTAGCTAAATTGGAAGGCCAACAAATTAAAAAGCGTGCTCCACCAAGTGGGCTATTTATAATTTTTGCATGCCCCCCATGCTGCGTAGCTATCTTAGAAACGATAGCTAATCCTAAACCATAGCCCCCCGTCTTTTTATTACGGCTGCTATCTAACCGAGTGAAAGGTTCGAACAAAATTTGTCTTTTTTCTTCTGGAATACCTGTCCCATTATCATCTACCCACATATGACATTCATAATTCTTAACAGTCGCACCCAGCACAATTTTACTATGAGTATGTTTATCTGCATTATTAACAAGATTGCGAACAAGCCTACTCATCAAAACCTGATCCATATAAACAATGTGTTTTTCATTCGACACGGCTAATTCTATTGGTATGGTTGTTTCCATAGATAGAATTGCATGCTGTTGAATAATCCAATCATGTAAATTGACGGACTGCAAATTGACTGGTGCAGTTGCGTTTTCGAGCTTTGCATACGAGAGTATTTCATGTGTCATCTGTTCCATTTCATCGAGATTATCGCTGATACCTAATAAATGAAGATTTCGTTCAGAACTACTAGTGCTTTCTAATGCCATCTCTAGTTGGAACCGCATGCGACTAATAGGAGATCTAAACTCGTGTGATACAGCATTAGTCAGATATTTCTGGTTTTGAATATATTGTTTTAATCTAATCGCCATGAGATTAAAACCGTGATTAAGAGCTCCTATCGCCCAGAGCCCTGTTGAAGCTTTAGCATTAAATTGACCTTTACTAAATTCTCTCATGGAATGCTCTAACCTTAACAACCTTAACTGCAAGCCAATAATCCAAAGCAACGTAAAACCACCAAATAAAACGATTGGGAGAAATTTATATATTAAATATGCATATTGCACACTATCAATATCTCCCATAGGGCCTACTTTAGCAACCACATTTGGCGCGATTAATTGATAATGTATATCGAGTGGATATTCAGGTATTACTAACTCCCCATTCATTAGCAATGTTAATTGATCATCACTTAGCAGAAGCTGGTCAATAGTTACAGTTTGAATTGGAATATTTGAACTACCGTCTATTTCGGCTAATAGCTCCTGCCACTGATTTTCTGAAGTTAATGGGTATAATCGTTTTAATAAACTATAAATCGCAGCATAATCATGGGTTTGATCTTGATAAATATCGTCACGGTAGATATCAAAAAATAATGGAGATGCTATGTTCGTATATATAAAAAATAAAGCAATTAAAGACAAGTACATACCAATAAATTCTCTAAACATAGGCTTAGAAATATTATTTATTGTTGACTTAATCAATTGCATTAGAGACTTTTTAAGAGGTCTTTTTTTCATTGTGAAGCTGCTACCATTGATCCGTTATAAAAACGTACCCTTTCCCTCTCACTGTAATAATACGCCGAGGTGGCCCCTGATTGTCATTAAGCTTTCTTCTAAGAGAGACAATTTTATTATCAATAGAGCGATCTAAACCATCATGTTCGATCCCCCTTAAACATTGGTTTATTTCCTCTCTTGAAAGAGTTTGTTCTGGATTAGAAGCAAGTAACCAAAGCAGTTCGAATTCACTTTCACTTAATTGTATTTTATCTTCAGCATACAAAACTTGTCTTCGAGCAAAGTTAATATAGAGCTTCCCAAAACTTAATTCGTTGGATTTATTTTCTATCTCTTCTACTGATAGTTCTGGTTCGTACCGACGAAGCAACATACGTATTCGAGCAAGTAATACCCTAGGGTGTATAGGTTTACAAACATAATCATCGGCCCCCATTTCCAATGCTGCAACCTGATCCATATCCTCCTCGCTTGCGGTTAAAATTAATAGGGGACCTCTGTACCATTTTTTTAGCTCTCGGCAAGCTGTAAGCCCATCTACTTTAGGTAGCATCAGATCAAGGATAATTAACTCTGGATTAAGTTCTTTTGCTAAGTTAATTCCCATAAATCCATCGTCCGCGTGACTAACGCTAAAACCTTTTTTTGATAAATATTCTTTCGTTAATAAGGCTAGTTTTTCATCATCTTCTATAATTAACAGATTTGCTATGTGAGGGTTTGTGGTCATTTAAATAAAAAGTAGCTTATGGATATAGTTTGATTAATCTTATAGGCTCAAACTATGAATGACAACTAACGTAAGCATAAAAATTATTATAAATCGCCCTCTTTCTGTTACTATCTTCATAGATTAAATGAGCGCTAGTTTAGATGAGCTGATACAAGATGAGTATACGAAATAATACTTCAATAAAGACTCAATTTTAAAACATAAACTACTGTATTAAGTTATGCAGTGTAACCATTTTGCAATCTACGAATTACATATTTTATTAATTCACGGCCACGAATTGAACCAACAAACCACAAAGGAGGCTTACATTCAAACTGAATGTTAGGTGTCTCTAACCACCTTTTCCAAGCACAAGTATCTTCAAAATACAAAATTCCGAGTTGGCATAGCTTAGCAAGTTCAAGAACATTTTCGGTTACCTGTTTGTTTAATCGTTTATTATTGTTTTTATGAATTGAGCTTTTCGTTGTTCTAATTACTGTTGCTATTGTATCTGAGTCCCAGTTAATCAAATCAGCAAACTCATTTACTCCCTCAACTTTACATCCTTTCTCTACCAAGTGGGTTTCTTCGATTGGACTTGAATATGCTGTTAATTCAGAACTGGAGACTACATGTAGAAAGTCTCGTTTATTTTTTGTAGTAATCTGAGTCATGTTCAATTTCTATACTTAATAAAAGATAAATTTAGTTGAAAATTAGTTCAATCTCAAATGCACATAATTGATGTGCATAACGATCAAGATCAGCTTTCTAAATATCTCTTCCTCATCTGCTTCAATAAAAAGAAAATTTAGCATTAGCCACTTTTTAAAATACTCATTACCGCTGATAGCCTAATTTTTATTGGCTACTTTTGGTCAGTATTTGGGCTTGGCTTAACTTTACTAAGTGCAACAGGTGTCTATATGTATTTGCTTCGATTAGCACAAACAGGGGCTTTAAGAAAATTAAATAATTTGAATTTTTTACATATATTATGAATTAAAACTCATTGGATAAAATGGCCTTCCATCGCGTTAATAATGCTTTGTATCTTGCTAGCTATTATTGATTTTATTATTATTTAAATTTGATCGCTGAAGATAAAAATTGATTTATTAGATTGGCGCTATCCGTAATATATTAAGTTTTATTTCCTAACGATACTCCTTTGTAGTTTGCACTAGATTAAACCAAGTTAGGCGTTTAATCTAGTTTTGCCAAGCTTGAAAATGTCAGCTTTTATTATTAAACGATAAGCTCCCATTATCAGTTGGGTTATTCCCAGGCATTGATATATATCCAGGCAATTGCTCTAAACGCAACATCCACGCTTTAATATTCGTGTATTTATCTATTTTGACGTCGCCTTCATAGGCAACCGAAATGTAAGGGTAAATCGCGCAATCGGCAATTGTGGGACGATTGGCTGCTAACCAATAGTTATTACTAAGGTGATTATCTATTAACATTAATATTTTCTTTGAGTTTTCTACACTTTGTGCGTGATCACCTGCTAAACCAAACTTTTTAATTAATCGCGCCATATTTGGTCCGTGCTGTATCTCATTAGAAGCTACGGATAACCATTGCATAACCTCTGCTTGTAAATACGCTTCGCTAGGCCACCATGCTTCGCCGCCATACTTATTGGCTAAATAAACTAATATTGCTTGCGCATCTCTTAAAACAACATCTCCATCTACAAAAATTGGAATTTCCCCCCAAGGATTTAGCTGCATCAGTTTATCCCCCTTATGCTCACCTTGCATAAAGTCAACGGGTACAATATTTAATGGTGTTTGAATAAATGATGCAAATAGCCTTACTTTGTAACAATTTCCTGATAAATCTAAGTCATATAATTTCATTCTTTGCTTCCTCTGACAGTAGTTGGTTGAATTCAAGAACATTTCCATCGGGATCACGAATAAACAAAGCGGTTCTTCTTGGGCCTAATTGTTTTGGCCCCTCAGTAACCTTTATTCCTTCTTTAGATAACCAGTCTTGAAATTCATTTATGTTATTAATAATGAATGCAGGATGTGTAATTCCCGGTTTTTTAATGGCCTCATCAAGTAGCGTATTTTTTTGGTTTTTTATTTTTGCGCCATTAAAAATAAGATTAATTCGAACACCTGCGGGAGTTACCATTTCATTCGCTTCACCTTCAGAAATTCGATAAGTTTCCTTAAAACCGAGACGTTCATAAAAGTGTACTGAATTTTGTCTGTTACTTACTCTAATACCAACATGGTCATAGGCCAAAGCAGCTTGAGAATTTACAGAAGGTAAAATGTTCATAGTGTTTTTTCTAGTCTTATTTAAGTAAGTACACTATGACATTTTGTTATTTGAAAGATAATACTGTAAATTTGACAATGATATTTTCAATAAATGAGATAATTATGGACAGATTGCAGGCAATGTCTATGTTAATAAAAGTGGCCGAAGTCGGTAGTTTTTCTGCTGCGAGCAAAGAATTGAATGTACCGCTGCCAACCTTAAGTCGAAAGGTATCTGAACTTGAAAATCAACTTGGTGTTCGTTTGTTGCATAGAACTACTCGAAAGTTATCACTAACAAATTCAGGCGCTGATTATATCAGCGCATGTAAAAGAATTATTGAACAAGTTGAGGAAGCTGAACGAGAGGTAAAAGGTGAATACTCTGAGCCAAAAGGCGATTTAGTTATAACGGCCCCTGTTATGTTTGGTAGGCTATATGTATTGCCAATTATTACCGAGTTTTTAGCCCTATATTCCAACATTAATGTGCAATTAGTGTTGTCTGATGGAAATATTAATCTTTTTGAAAATGAAGTGGATTTGGCCGTTAGAATAGGGGCATTACCCGATAGTTCAATGATAGCAACGCAAGTAGGAGCAATTCGCATTGTAACCTGTGCTAATCAGCATGTTTTAGAGGAACATGACACGTTAGAGTCGCCTCATGATTTAACTAATTTTTCTTGTGTATCGTTAAATACAGCGATGACAATTCCACATTGGAGCTACCGTCTTCCTGACTCTAATTTCACTTTTAATGTAAAAACTTTATCTAGATTAACCGTTACAGACAGTGAATCGGCTGTTGTTGCTGCTGTAAATGGAGTAGGTATAACCCAACAATTACATTACCAAGTTAAAAGTGCGATAGACAAAGGAGCACTTAAAATTATATTACCTGAATTTGAACCAGCTAAAGTTCCCGTGCATTTACTATATAAGTCTCGAAAATACATGCCTAAAAAAATAAAAAGCTTTCTAGATTTTGCGTCACCAATACTAAAAAATAAAATTGATGAGTTATTTTCATAAATGCTTCTATTAGGTTCATATATTATTAAACTTGCTCTCGCTTTTTCCATTCTTTATATTCAAAATAGTTATTTAACGCAGTCAACATAATAGGTGGTTTCCCCTGCTGATTTAACTGTAACTAATCCGTGAATAAAGGTTTCAAAACCCGGAAATTGTTCGTTAAATAAACGGGCAAAACGTAAGTAACTCACAATAGTTTCATTAAACACTTCACCAGGTACCAGTAGGGGAATACCTGGTGGGTAAGGGGTGATCATTACCGCGGCCACTCGTCCTACTAAATCATCAATGGCAATTCGCTCTATTTTTTTATGCGCCATTGCTGCAAAAGCATCGGCTGGGATCATTGCAGGTACTAAATCAGACAAGTACATGGAGGTTGTTAATTTGGCAACATTGTTTTTTGTATATATAGCGTGAATTTTATCGCATAAGTCTTTTAAACCAACACGCTCATATTGTGGGTATTGTTGAATAAAATCAGGCAATATACGCCATAATGGTACATTTTTATCGTAGTCATCTTTAAATTGTTGTAATGCAGTTACCATGGTATTCCAACGGCCTTTGGTTATACCAATAGTAAACATAATAAAAAATGAATAAAGCCCCGTTTTTTCAATAACTACACCGTGTTCGGCTAAATATTTAGCAATAATGGCAGCAGGAATACCTGAGTCTTCAAAATCACCAGCAACATTTAAACCTGGGGTCAAAATAGTGGCTTTAATAGGGTCGAGTAAATTAAAACCTTCTTCAATAGCGCCGAAACCATGCCAATTTTCATCTGCTTGCAGCGTCCACGCATCACGTTTATCTAACCCTTCATCGGTTAAGTCGTCAGGCCCCCATACTTTAAACCACCAGTCGTCATTACCGTACTCATCATCAACCTTTCGCATTGCACGTCTAAATTCAAGTGCTTCATCAAGTGATTCTTCTACTAATGCTGTACCGCCTGGTGCTTCCATCATGGCTGCGGCAACGTCACACGATGCGATAATGGCATATTGTGGGCTAGTAGAGGTGTGCATCAAATAGGCTTCATTAAATAAATGGGTATCAAGCTCATTATTTTTCGCATTTTGTACTAAAATTTGTGATGCTTGAGAAAGCCCAGCAAGTAATTTATGGGTTGATTGCGTTGCAAATACCATGGACGTTTCACAGCGGGGTCTATCTTCACCAATGGCGTGGTAATCACCATAAAAATCATGGAATGCTGCATGAGGAAGCCATGCTTCATCAAAATGCAACGTTTCAATTTCACCATCAAGTAAGTTTTTAATTTCTTCAACGTTATATAAAACACCGTCATAGGTAGACTGTGTAATAGTTAATA
Source organism: Colwellia sp. E150_009 (assembly GCF_053543955.1). Classification (NCBI taxonomy): domain Bacteria; kingdom Pseudomonadati; phylum Pseudomonadota; class Gammaproteobacteria; order Alteromonadales; family Colwelliaceae; genus Colwellia; species Colwellia sp. E150_009. Next base: position 134,772 of record NZ_JBHFOM010000006.1, on the reverse strand, counting down.
CACGAGGTTTAACGTCTGGGTTCTCTTTTAATATTTCACTAATAAAAGGGTTGGCTTGCATTTTTCGCTTGATGTTTTCAGGTTGAAATTCACTGTAAGGAATTGGCCCGATAATGCCATAATGGTTACGTGTAGGCATTAAAAAGATCGGAATTGCGCCTGTCATCATAATGGAATGTAAAATTGATTTATGACAATTTCGATCAACCACAACAATATCATTTGCTGCAACTGTTGAGTTCCATACAATTTTATTTGACGTTGAGGTGCCATTAGTAACAAAAAACAAATGATCGGCATTAAATATGCGCGCTGCATTACGCTCAGAAGCAGCAATTGGCCCCGTATGGTCTAATAATTGACCTAATTCTTCTACTGCATTACAAACATCGGCACGTAACATGTTTTCACCAAAAAATTGATGGAACATACGCCCAACGGGTGATTTTAAAAAGGCAACACCGCCTGAATGACCTGGACAATGCCATGAATAAGATCCATCTTGAGCATAATTTGTTAAGGCACGAAAAAAAGGTGGGGCTAACGTATCAAGATAGCTTTTCGCTTCACGAATAATATGGCGTGCGACAAACTCGGGCGTGTCTTCGTGCATATGAATAAAACCATGCAATTCACGTAGTATATTATTGGGTATATGACGAGCTGTACGTGTTTCGCCGTATAAATAAATAGGGATGTCAGGATTACGATGGCGAATACCGTCAACAAAGGTGTTTAACTGAGATAATACGGAATGAGTATCAGCAGAGCTGCCGTCGCCAAATTCTTCATCATCAATAGATAAAATAAACCCTGCTGCACGACTTTGTTGTTGGGCAAATGAGGAAAGATCGCCGTAGTTGGTGTATCCAACTACCTTCATATCTGCTTTTTCAATGGCTTCAGCAAGTTCACGAATTCCTGAACCACTAGTGTTTTCAGAACGGAAGTCTTCGTCAATAATAACGATAGGAAAATCAAAACGCATACTGTTACCCTTCAAACAAAAATAGAGACTAATACTAGTTAATGGGTCATTTACTTGCAGAAGTAACCTATTTCTAGTCCAAAAATAAACCTTGAGATCAGACCATCTTTATAAGTCAGATGCAAGAATTACTCTTAGTGGTTGTGCTTTATTTCAATAAAACTACTAATGGTTAGCCTACCTTTTTGTGGATTTGATGATAATCCCATTACGGGGTTAATGTTGCCGGAGTGTAAAATATTACTTGGGTAAATTATAGCTCGGTTCATTTTAGCTTCGACAGAATATAATTGCTCGAACATGGTATTACTGCCGTTTATATAACTAGGATTTAGATGTATTTGATTAGCCATGGCTTCTTTTTTTAATTGCTTGCTGTAACCGACTAACCGCTCAGCCGATATTACTTCGAATTGGCTTGCTTTATGTCGATAAAAAGAGGTTCCTCCGTGTTCGTTATTACACAAATAATGCACTATTGCTAATTGATTGTTTTGTGTAGTATCAACGTGTGGCAACATTTGTATGGGCTTTAACTGCTGTGGTGCTTGGTCAGAAATGGCAAATGTTGAGATAATATTATCTGCATTTTGGGTAAGTTCAAAACCAAAATAGGCGGCAAATAATGGTAAATAATGAGTGAAAATATAGTTAGGGTAATAACCGTTAATTAGCTTACGTTTACCAGGATAATAATTTTTGTTATCCGCAAGAAATAATGAGCCATCGCCTGCCTCATTAATAAGTTTATGATGATTATCAATAAAATTATCAATAATCAATAAAGGTGTTTTCTCTCGCCCTATGGATAGTTTAGTTACGCTGACATGCTTATTTAAAGCAAAATTATTTAATATACAATCAGTCAATGTATAGTCAGTCATGTTTTTTATTGCCAAAATTAAAAGGCTTCTACTTGGTTCAAGTAAAAGCCTTTGTTTTAGGAAAACTTGGTGTTGTTAGAATGTACCACGTACACCAAAAGCAAAACGTCGACCACTATCTTCAATTAATAATAATTGGTTAGCAAAACGACCGCGCTTGTGAACATATTCTTCAGTTAAGTTAATACCTTCAAAGAAAATAGAAATATTATCGTTGATATCATAACTACCACTAGCATCAACTTGAGCATACGCTTCAACAATAGTGACACCATCACCAAGAGATTGTGTTAATGATTGCACAAAGCTGTCACGCCAGTTATAAGCTAAACGAACTTGTAGTGGGCCATTTTCATAGAAGCCAACTACGTTGTACGAATCACTTAACCCAGTTAACGCAAATTTTTGAGTAATATCTGCAGGCTCAAGTTCTGCATCACTATCAACGAGTGTTGCATTCGCCATAAAACCAAAACCGCTATCAAAGGTATGTTGCAACGCAATTTCCCAACCATCAACAATGGCTGATTCACTATTGTTAGGTAGGGTGTTGGTAAATACAGCCACTGAATCTGCACTGTCAGGGTTGTCGACATCATTACCAGTAGATGGGTCTGTTAGTAAGCCGCCATTAGCTAATTCAAAGGTCAGATCTTCGGTTGAATTAACAATGAAATTAGCTACATTTTTTCTAAAATAGCCAGCAGATATATAACTGGCGTCAGCGTAATACCACTCTAAAGATAAATCTAAATTATCTGAAGTGAAGGGTTCAAGTTCAGCGTTACCAGAGTTAGAGGTTAAATTACCCCCTTGTCGAGTGGTAGTGATAACTGTTACGGGCGACATACTATCTAACGTTGGGCGAGTAATGGTTTGTGACGCCGCAAACCGAGCAATTAAGTCGTCATTGATTTCTAATTTAACACTCAAGCTAGGTAGTATTGCCTCATAATTAGCGGTTTTGGTGATTGATTCGGCAGCCCCGAAGCTTGCTAACATTTCCGTTTTATCAAGAATGTTTAGTTGAGATACTGGTTCATCAGTGCCATTGACATCAACATCAGTTGACTCATAACGAACCCCAGTTGTTGCTGATAACGGCATGCCAGCCAATTCGGTTTCAAAATCGAATTCAACATAGAGTGATGCCGTTTCTTCTGTGATTTTAAATGACTTATTACGTTTTACCGCATCAAAACTAATACTATTACCTTGCGATGCGGCATATTGCTCTAAGAAAGCAAAGTTAGCTTCACCATTATGAGCTAACCATGACGTTGGCATCCGACCACTGCCGCTAACATCACTTAAAAAATCGCTACCAGCGTCAAAGACATATTGGGAAAGGCTATCCATGTTTGGAGAATCTGGGTAACCACAAAAGGCACAGTGAATACCGACGCCTTCATTGTCCCAACGATCTAAATTTTTAGTTTCAGTCGAGTACATGGCACCAAATTTAACGGCAACTAAGCCGCTGTCAGCATCATCAAGCCAAGTGCTATCCCAACGAAATTGGTCAACTGTATCTTTAACCGCCCAGCCACGGCGGAGCATAACATGAGCACGACTGTTCGCAGGGTCTAAATGATCTGACACGCCATCCGGTGTCACTGTTGGATTATAAGCAACGCCGTCAATCTCTTGTTGGCCACTGTATATATTTGGGTTGGCTGAGGAAAATTCGCTTGAGTAAGGCAGAATATTATCATCTATCTGGAAACGAACTCGGTTGGCGTAACCTATTAAGGATAGTTGATCTCCACCGCCATTATTTGCTGCACGTTCGGCACTTGAATGGCTTAAATCAAATTTCATGTTTAAGTTGTTGTTAACATCCCAATCAAAATTTAACCCTAATGCGCTTGATTCGGTTAAGCGATCAAATTTCTTTGCGTGCATATCTGTTGCTAAGCCAACTTCTTGGTATAAATCAATGACGGTTCCGTTAGCATCAACCGTTGGGCCTACAGCATCCCCAAAACCTTCCATATTTGGCGCAGTAAACCAATGACCATAAGAAGTTGTTGTGCTGTCAACATCAAAGTCTGAATACAAGGCGTCAGCGGTAACAATTAAATCATCTGAAGGGGCGTATTGAAGCACTAAGTTGGCATTTGTACGAGTGCGATCTTCTGTAGTGACTTTATGATCATAATCGCGCGGTGAGAAAATATTGCCAGTATAAGCTTGGCCATTTTCTGTTTTAGGATTAGGCACCCCCACATTTTCTAACCAGCCATCTACTTGTGCTTGGTTCAAGCGGGTACTGCGCTCTTGGTGAGATACTGCAAATAGCACACCGAAAGAATCGTCATTAAACGTGTTGCTGATTAATGCTGAAACTTGGGGTGTCGTTTCTTCGCTATTTTCATCAATAACGCCCTTAATACTGCCTGCAAATTTGAAGCCGTTAATAGCAAAAGGTCGCGCTGTTGCCACATTGACGGTAGATCCGATACCACCAGACTGTATGGTTGCTGTAGAGGTTTTGTGAACGTCTAAACTTTTAACCAATTCTGAGGCGACAGTATCAAAGCTAAAGGCACGGCTTTGATTTTCAGAGGCCATTTGACGACCGTTTACCAATACCGTATTAAATTGGGGACCAAAGCCACGCACTGTGATTAATTGCCCTTCACCGCCAGAGCGGTCAATAGAAACCCCGGTGATGCGCTGTAAAGATTCTGCCAAGTTAGTATCAGGAAATTTACCAATATCTTCAGCTGAAATAGAGTCAACTACCCCACCAGCTTCTCTTTTTGCATCCATGGCACGACCTAACGCACCTCTAATCCCCCTAACTTCAATGATTTCTATTTCTTTTGTTTCAGTTTCTGCCGCTGCAGGTAAGGCTGCCACGGTAGCTAGTACTGCAAGTACTGCACTTGAAATTTTATTTTTTTTATAATTAGCCATGTTGTCTTTTCTCTCAAAACTTGGATCTATTAAAATAGATAACTGCCCACTTTCGCTAATTTCAGTTTTCAAGCCGGTATCCTTGAGCATCATTTGTAACGCATTCATCATTGAATACTCTCCAGATACAGGATTAGTTTGTTTTCCCTCTAGTTTATCTAGTGGAAAAAGCAAGGTTATATCCGCTTGCTCGGCAAAATTTATTAGTGATAAGTCGGCTCTTTGTCTGGGAATATTAAACTTCACTTTTTCAGTACTTTCTTGTGCAATAGCCCAACGACTTGATAGGCTAAAAATCAGAATAAAAGTAATAATCTGCAAAGGTGATTTTTGATATTCCGAGCGTATAGATTTTCGCCATACACAAAACAAAGACGACTGGCCTTTTATTTTCCTCCATAGTTTTTGTTTTATTTTTAAAATAAATTTTATCGGGTGATTAATCATGTTTAAGTTTATTTATGCCTTTATAGTTTTATTTTTTGACATTTATTTTATAAACAGAACAACGACTGTTTATTTTACTTTGTGATTTAACTATTTGTTATTAAGGTTATTTTTATTGTTACCTTAGACGTTGTATGTTCGCAATTATGTTGTTGATATTTTCATTATCAAAAACCATATTACACTTCTCCTGTTGATTACAAGCTTTTCACCTTGTTCATAATTTAATTTATTGCAAAGTAGACTAAAATTAATTTTATTTTAATTAGCGGATTTTTAGGGCTCAATCGTCCTTTTTATATACCAGATAAATTGTTAGATCGGTTAACAAAATAAAACCGTGATTGAGTGGGGATTAATGTCGAACGATACATTATTTTATAAAGTATATTTGAAGTCGAGAAAAAGCATTTCTCGGCTAGTGGCTCGTATTGTGCCACCCCATGAAATTGAAGATATCGTTCAAGAAACTTATGTTCGTATTTGCCAAATAGAAAATAAAGAAAATATTACATCACCTAAATCTTTTATGTACAAAACGGCGAAAAATTTAGCGTTAGATTTTCAGAAACAAGCCAATGTTCGACTTGTTGATGGTGTAGAAAATATGGAGGTTTTAGATCAATTATTATCAAATCATCATACAGATGAAATGTATGAAAATGCGTTAACCGAGAGTGAGTTTTCTCATTTTTGTGAAGCCGTTAGACTATTACCTGTTCAATGTCGTAAAGTGTTTGTATTAAAAAAAGTTTATGGTTATTCGCAGCGTGAAATCGCTGCTCAATTAAATCTTAGTGAAAGTACTGTGGAAAAACATATATCAATCGGCATGAAACGTTGCACCTTGTTCATGCGTAAGACCCAAAATAAAATTATCAAAGGAAGTGCGACATCATCGCAATCCTTTCCAGGAGGCACTTATGAGTAATATTCATCATATTCATGAGAAAAATATCATTGACGAAGAAGCAAAGCGTTTAGATGAAGCCAGTGACTGGATCGCAAAAATAGATAGAGATTTAACTACTCAAGAAATGACGGCGCTTAAAACGTGGTTATCATTAAATACTAAAAATACCGAGGTGTTATTAGAAGTAGCGCATTTGTGGGATAAAATGGATGATTTAAGTCGCTTATCTGATTTATTTCCACAAGCATCGCCAAGCGTACTTAAAAAATATCCAACATGGTTAAGTGCTTTGGCGGCATCCGTTATTTTGGTCTTTAGTATAGGTTTTTACCAAAGTGGTTTTAATTTTTCAATATTTAATCAATTAAATCAATCAGCTGTAGTTGTCATGCAAATGAATTATCAAACAGGGATTGGTGAAAGTAACACGATTAATTTACCAGATCACAGCAAAGTTGTTTTAAATACCAATAGTTTTGTACAAGTCCGTTATACGCCAACAGCAAGAATTATCGATTTGCAACGGGGGGAAATTCATATTGATGTAGCACATGACACGTCTAGGCCGCTAAGTGTTCTTGCCCGAGGTAAAGTAATTCAAGCGGTAGGAACTGCATTCAATGTTGAGGTACGAAATGAGCTAGTTGAGCTTATCGTTACCGATGGCAAGGTCTTAGTCGCGGTTAGAAAGAACGATATTGCTTCAATGAATATTGATGACATTGCTAAAAGGTTGCCGCAAAACTCTATGGCTGTATCTAAAGGAGAACAAATCGACTTAGATTTAACGGGGAGTGCGGTTGAAAAAGTGATAAAAGTAGATCCTGTAGAAGTGGCTGCAAAATTATCTTGGCGTACAGGCAACTTGATATTTCGAGGTGAATCACTAGCTGAGGCAATGGCTGAAATTAGTCGTTATACCAATATGAAGTTTGAATTGTCTGATGATGAAGCGCTAAAAAATGTGCAAGTTGCGGGCATGTTTAAAACGGGTGATGTAACAGGGTTGCTTGAGGTATTAAGCAATAATTTTAATATACGTTATGAAAGAGTTAGCAACGATAAAATTATTTTAAATTACGCAGGTTAACTAGTCGCTTTTAATGGGCTTGTGCAAACAACAATAATAACAACAAGGATATAGAATAGTGAAAACTCTTTCTACAGAAGAATTTAACAAAGCGTTTCAAGTGTCGTCTGAACAACAAAACTCAATTTTTTATGTCTTTTTTATTGCGTCAATCGCTGCGATAGGTGGTTTCTTATTTGGTTTTGATTCCGGCGTAATTAATGGCACTGTCACTGCGTTAGGCCATGCTTTTAATTCAAACGATGTTTCTACGGGCTTTAATGTTGCCTCTGTTTTGTTAGGTTGTGCTTTAGGGGCTTTAGCCGCAGGGCCTTTGTCTGATCAACACGGACGTAAAGCAATTATGATCATTACTGCGATTATTTTTGCTATCAGTGCTTTTGGCTCTGGTTTTGCAACGTCTTCTACTGAATTTATTCTTTATCGATTATTTGGTGGTTTGGGTATCGGTGCAGCGTCTGTTTTGGCGCCTGCTTATATTGCAGAAGTTGCCCCAGCAGCCATACGCGGTCGGCTGGCTACCTTGCAACAATTGGCTATTGTCCTAGGGTTGTTTGCTGCCTTTTTGAGTAACTACATCATAGCGACTCAAGCTGGCGGCGCTGAGGGCATCTTTATGTTTGATATCGCTGCATGGCGTTGGATGTTTTGGGTAGAACTCATTCCTGCGGTGTTGTTTTTATTTGGAGTATTCTTTATTCCTGAATCTCCACGTTATCTTGTTGCCCAAGGGAGCATTGAACAAGCACAAAAGGTATTTACAAAAATATCAGCCGAGAATGCTAGCGAACAAGTAGAAAACGTTAAAAAATCATTACACGGCGATAGAAAACCGAGCATTAGCGATCTGTTCATTGAAGGACAGAAGAAAATACATCCAATTATTTGGGTCGGTATCGCGCTTTCTGTATTTCAACAATTTGTCGGGATTAATGTTGTTTTTTACTACGGATCTGAACTGTGGCGAGCCGCTGGTTTTGATGAGTCTCAATCTTTGCTTATTAATGTTCTCACCGGCACCACCAATATTGTCTCAACTTTCATTGCTATAGCCTTAGTCGATAAAGTGGGTCGTAAACCACTGTTGCTTATTGGCAGTATTGGTATGTTTATCAGTTTAGGTGCATTAACCTTTATCTTTGGTACAGCAGGTTTTGATGAATTTGGTAAACTTGCCTTAACAGAAAGCATGGGCACATTAGCCTTAATTATGGCGAACTTATTTGTGGTATTTTTTGGTTTAAGTTGGGGGCCAATTGCTTGGGTGTTATTAGGCGAAATGTTTAATAATCGCATTCGTGGCGCAGCGTTAGCCGTAGCGGCAAGTGCTCAATGGCTTGCAAATTTTACAATTACTATGACCTTCCCCATTTTATTAGGCAGTGTAGGGTTGGTTGGTGCTTATGGTTTATATGCAGTATCAGCATTTTTCAGCATATTTTTTATTGTTAACTATATAAAAGAAACACGAGGTGTTAGTTTAGAGTCAATGTAGTTCGCAGTTATTTTTATATCATTCAAATTGGCTGTGTGTTATTTGCACAGTTAATTGGTGTTGTTAACTGGTTAATTTATTTATCTAAATAAAAAAGAGTAGCCATCAGTTTGTATTTGGTTCAAATAGGGCGTTGAGCAATCATCGCTATTGACCAACCTTCAGCTAATAAACATCTTCACGATATCGTCCTTGCGCTTTGAGGGCGATAACGTCAGTAGCAAGCGGCGCGATGATTTCGTCTATTGCTAGCATAACGCTGTTTGCCATGCTTCTACCACCGCATACTAGAATTTGTGCGCCTGATTCGATTAATTGGCGTAATTCTTCACCATCTACTGCTATTTTATCTTGCACATAACAACCCTCTGTAACCCTTGAGAATACCGCATTTAGCTTTGTCAGTCGCTTGTCCTTAAGGTAGGTGTTCAGTTCTGGCTCGTAAAGGAAGTCTGACTTTGGACAACGGCCACCCCAATAAAGATACATTGGGCGATGTGCGGTATTATGCACTGTGTTGTGACGGATAAAACCAACTAACGGCCCTATGCCTGTACCCGCACCGATTAAAATTATCGGTGCTTTAGTTTTTGTTATTGCCTTAACTCCTGTATTAGCTTTGATACTAGTAAGCGCAGGGCGAAACCCTGGGTTTAGCTTGATAAACGCCTCAATAGTGTCGCCCACATTAAGTGCATAAAGGAAACTTGAGCACAGGCCACCGCGATGTTCGCGTACACAAATTTCTAACTCACCATCACTTGAAGACGAGGCCAACGAATAGAATCGCGGTACGTTGCTTCCCGGCGGTATAATACCGACTAAGTCACCAGCGTCGAATTTTGGTAAACCTGAGCGTTTCCACAGTCGATTTAACCAATTTTTATGGCTATTTTCAGGTAACTTAAAATGCAGCACGGCTGTTGGTGCCTTTACGGCAACGCCGTAATTTACGCGCTCGACAAGAGTCAAGCTAGTGCTGGGTGGATGAATAGGTGTGTACGCTAGTGTTAAGTCAGCATCTATTACCGTGCTCACTGATTCACCCCAGCGGGCGAATTCTTGAGTCGACTGGCGATTAATGGTATCTAACGGCAGTAATTGTGGCCAACCTTTGGCGCTTAGTGCGGTCTCAACTTCTTTTGCGAACTGGCAAAAGGCTGGGAATTGACGATCGCCAAAACCTAGCACGGCATAAGGAAGAGGAGCAGTATGCTTCATCAATGCCAAGCGTTTAAGAAATTGCTCGGCTGAGGCAGGTGCATCCCCATCGCCATAAGTCGCCGTTAGAATAAATAACCGTTTAGCTTTTGCATAATTGCTTGCAAGGCTGTTCATTGCGCTAGTGTGCACAAGAAATCCCGTTACGTTCAGTTCATCATGAAGCGTTTTTGCAAAACCCCAGGTACTATTGCTCTCGCTGCCCACCAGTATTACCGTGTCGGCAAGGTTAGCTGCGATATTATGATCAATAATTGTGGCTGACTGTTGACGACTCCACCAAATTTGAATACCCGTCCATGCCATTAGTGGTACGGTTAATGCGCTCAAGCCTAGTAGTAATCCTAGCCACCAAAGTCCTTCGCCCGTATGGAGCATATAGATAAATTCATACAGTTTCTGATCACTGCCAAAAGGCTGAAAGGAGAGTAATTGCCCTGTTGATTGATCGATAAAGCCGCTGCCTTGCTGCGTGGTAATTGAATAAACATCAGTGCTATCGCCTTTATATGGATAAACTAGCTCTCTGAGTTCACTTACTGGGATAGCCTTTAAAGCGGTAAGTGTGTCGATGGATGCTGGCAAATTTCCTTTAACATTGGCGGGAAAGGCAGGTTCAGCAGCTTGATATTCAGGTAGTAATTCAAAGGTTACGGCTGACATATACAGGCCAGTAATAGCGGATAACATTAATGCAAGCACGGCTAATCGTCCCACCTTACAGTGTAATTTCTGCTTAAAATCACCCTGAATAGGGCGAAAAATCTGACGCCAACCGCCAAGTCGTTTGGTTAACAGGAAGGCACCTGAAGTAGTTAATAGCAGCATAAAAAAAGCGGTTATGCCTGCGCCAACTCGTCCTGGTGTGTCAAGTAAGTATGAGCGATGTAAGTTTTTAACCCACACCATAACAGGTGAAGTTGAATAATCGCTAAGGGTTTCACCCGTTATAGGATTGATTAAATCTGCGCCGGCATTGCCGTTGTCGGTGTAATAGACTATAACAGTGCCTGAAGGCGTTCGCTGTATTTGCTCTGCATTAGGATAATTTAATGCTAGCTTACCCGTTAGCTCAGCAACACTTATCGAAGAGGTTCCTGCTATTTTGGCTTGAGCACGCTCTAAAGCAGGATTAATTGAGAGCACGGCACCAGTAACAGCAAGCATTACAACGAGTAGTGCTGCTATTAATCCAGACCAAGAGTGAAATTTACGTAACATAACTAAACCTTTGATGACGTTTAAATAATCTGTTTAAATTGATTATATAAATAACTTGTTTAAGTAATCCGTTTAAAATGCGTAAGAAAAGGTTTTTACGTAGCCTCGTCCAGCGGAAGGTTTACCAGCACCTGCCGTGGTTAATGGCACCACGATATCATTGCGATTGTCGCGCTTGTCTTCAACCGAGGTATCTATTTTAAGCTGAAAACCCGCATCAATATAAGCATCAGCTAGATCAAGTGTTATGGTGAGTGTTTTACCACTGGTAACGCTGGCGCCCGTTAGTCCGTCATATTCACTGGCTTGTAAACCACTGGCACGCGCCCAACCAGTTAAATGTTTATAATATTTCGATTTTTGCCCCGCGACCCACAGTGTTTCTTGATATTGATCTGCGGCATTGGTTACATAAATGGCTAGGTAAGCACCGTTACCGCTATAGCTTTGTAATTCGGTTGTTAGGGTAACTTCACGCGCTGTAGCCTGTGTGCTTATTACTGCGGTAAAAAATAGGGTGCAAAACAAGCACAGGGTTTTGGATAAATTTTTCATGGTGTTATTTCCTTACTCTTAAATTTAAAATATCTAATGTAGGTTGGGCTTTAGCCTATCATTTTAGGCCATAGTTTTAGGCATTGACGGCATAAATTCCGGCCTACAGTAAATGTAACTCTTTTTTTGAGCGAATTGCCTTAAGCAAGTTGTTAATCGATAGTCACTTTAGGTTTGTTTTTATGCTTATTTTGGGGCTTATTACTTTCTGTTGGCTGCGTTGTTAGAGGCGTTGGCGGCGTTCCCAAATCTAAGTAATCGCTGGCGTCACCCGAGTCGCCAAATTTAATACTAAGCTCCCTCAATTTCAGTGAAGCAGGCGAAAAAGTTGCTTTCAAGCGGTTGCCTTTGCGATCGAAGCCTTTTACTTCATAGCAGCCGTCATCGACTTTAATGCGCTTAACCTGCCAGCCTTTGTTTTCTACCATTAATCGCAGTTGCTCACGAGGTTGCCACGCTGATACCGGATCATTACAGTCATCGTGGTCAGCCAATGCGGTGCCACTGAGCAAACAAGAGGCGACTAAAAATGTTGTTAGTTTTTTTTGCATGGGTTTTCTCCTGTTTATTATACTGTTTATTAGATTACTTATTACATCATATATAGTAGACGGGTTTCCTGACATTAAGCTGAAAGAAAGCCCTTATCTATCATTCTTATTACTACTGTTTTAGTGCTAGCTTTATCGTAGTTCAAATGCCTCCTTATGAAAAAGTAGTGAGCCTTGTAATTTTTCTCGCAATTCATTTTCTAATTCTTTTGCCCAGCCAGTCGGCCCACAAAACCACACTTCCATCGCTCCTTTTTTTGATTCTTGGTTTAGGAGTTTGTCGGTAGTGAGTTTTTTGCCTTCATTACTGTTATGTATATGCAGTTGAATATAAGGTAGGCCGAGACAAGCTTGTTGTAATCGCTTAACAAACGGGTCTGTTGAACTATCATTGGTGGAATAATGCATTTGAACCTGTGCTCGTACTTGAATGGGAGACTTAGCTTGAGTCGTAGAAGATAGTTCAGACTGATTTTGCAGCGCTTCAAGCCTTGCTAAAAAGGGCGTAACACCAATACCAGCCGCGATCCATATTTGTTCTGCAGTCGTTTTTTTCGCTTTTAAATTAAAGCGCCCATAAGGACCTTCAATTGTGATTGATTGCCCTACTTTTAGTTTGTGATCCAAACGTTTGGTATAGTCACCTAACGCCTTAATTTGAAAAGTTACTTGGTTGTCACCGTGATCCGAACTGGCAATGGTAAAAGGGTGAGCACCTTCTATTTTATCAAAGGTAACGAACGCAAATTGCCCAGCACTATGTCCTTGCCATTTTTTTTCTAGCTGACATTTAACTTCAATAATACCTGCCGCTGGCGCTGAAACGGATAGAATATTGCCTTTTACTCGACGCGATTGTCCTATTTTTCCTGTGAGTGAGAGTATGCTGGCAATGCTTCCCCCAGTTAACAACAACACCATCAACAAGCCTACGGGTTGTTGCCACCAAGCTAACGGCGCTAACAAAGCCGCATGAAACACGAGCACTAGGTAAAGTATTGGCATTGCACGGTGTACATAGCGCCAGATATTGTAAGGAAAGCGTTTCCACAGGGTAAGCACCAGCATGGCAAAAACTAAATAAACAGCCCATTCTCCAAGGTCTTCAGCGACATCTCTCATCATTTCATAAAGACCTGAAAAATCTTCTTCAGGTAAACGACCACCTCGGCCAAAGAGTGCCTTAATGACATCATCACCCATTTCTATCAGCCAATGTAGGGCTGCAAAGACAACCGCTAAAATCCCCGTCAACTTATGCAGACGATACATTTTATCAAGACCATTGAATGGCGCTTCTAACCAAGCTGGACGGGTAGCCAACATCATGGTTATTGACATTAACGCAATAGACAACAACCCACTAAGATAGAGACTATTATCATAAATCTCCCATGGCAAGGAAGCTGCCATGGTATTCATTGTATAACTCCAACCCCAGACAATGAAAATGCTAACGGTGATTAATGCGAGTGTTATACTGAGTTTGTGTTGTTTCATTTTAACTCCATGCCTCAAATAATGTGTTTAATGCTTAATTGATTGAGCATTTAATTAATTTGGCATAAGTGTATTGAACATTCCTGACAGCAACCTTAAAAAACAAAAAAGACTTGAAATATCATAAGGTAGGTTAAATTAATTTTGACACAGCGTAATAAATTACGCCCTACACAGAGGATATTGTCTTTGCTTGAAAATAGTATCTAAACAGGGATTTTTTTCAGCTTATTGTCAGGTATTTGCGGTATTATTGGCGTTGTTAGCGATATAAGTGTAAAGGTAAAAAAATGCGAATATTATTAGTAGAAGATACCGAGGGCTTAGGCGAGGTTATACGAGAGCAAATAACGGATGAAGGTCATGCCGTTGATTGGGTGTTAACCATTGCTCATGCCGATGCGAGTCTACGTTCAGTTGATTATGATTTAATATTGCTTGATTTAATGCTGCCAGACGGTAATGGACTTGATTTGTTAACCAAAATACGGCATTCAAGTAAAACAACTCCTGTGATTATTTTAACCGCAAGAGATCAAATTTCTGACCGCATAAAAGGTTTGAATGCAGGGGCTGACGACTATCTTGTTAAACCCTTCCACCTATCAGAGCTTTCTGCTCGTATCGCCGCAGTTTCCAGACGTTATGCTGGCAACCCCAATCCAATCGTTAACATAGGCGCATTAGGCATTGATCTAACCAAACACTTGGTTTATCGCGATGGTGCAACAATCAATTTAACGGCGCGTGAATGGGCCTTGCTTGAAGCGTTTATTCAAAGACCTGGTACCTTGCTTTCTAAAGCACAATTAGAAGATCACCTTTATGCTTTTGGCTCTGAAATTGAAAGCAATACGATTGAAGTTTATGTTAGCCGCTTGCGCAAGAAACTGGGTAGCGACCAGTTAGAAACAGTGCGCGGGCAAGGATATCGAATGAATTCACTATGAAACTATTAAAAGGAAGAGTACAGAAAAGCAGATCGCCAACAAGCCTGCAAAAAAAACTCAGCATCAGTTTAACTTTGGGGATGACTTTTTTGTGGATGCTGGCGCTATTAGTGGCTGTGTTTGTTTCACAAATCAAACTGAATGACTTATTTGATAGTGCGTTAGCCGAAACTGCACAACGTATTATGCCGCTAGCCGTTGTTGAAATTCTTAATAGAGAAGGTATAACCCAGCCACAAAACATTATGTCTTTTGCCGCGCATGATGAACAACTGGTTTATCTGGTACGAGATAATCTTGGAAAGATATTACTACAATCTCATAACGCAGAGCCGACTGATTTTAATCAAACCTTACTCGAAGGTTTTAGCTCCTCGACAACCCATCGATTCTATGGTGCTTGGGCGGTACAAAATAGCCTACACATTGAGGTTGCCGAACTACTAATTGATAGAAAAGAAGCGATAATCGAGTTAGCACTCTCTTTTTTATGGCCGTTATTATTGCTAGTACCGCTTTGTTTGCTGGGTACTTGGATATTGGTGCGTTACAGCTTGCGCTATATTATTGCCTACCGTAAAGCCATCGAATCTCGCGGTAGTGGCGATCTCTCACCCATTAACGTGAATGGTTTGCCAACTGAAATTCTTGCTATCGCAGAGTCCGTTAATAACCTGTTAGAGCGTTTACGACGAGCATTGGAAGCAGAGCGTTCGTTTACCGCTAACAGTGCTCATGAATTACGTACACCAATCGCGATAGCGCTCGCGCAAATTGAACGGTTACAACAAGAAGTTCCAACAGGAAAAGCGAGAGAACGAGCGATTAACGTTGAATCTTCCTTACGAAAATTATCAGATTTGTCAGAAAAATTAATGCAGTTGGCTAAAGCAGAAGGCGGGGGGCTTTTATCTACCGAACAGCATAACTTGATTAGCCTGCTTAAATTGATTGTTGATGATAAGAAACGATCTTCTGCTACTTGCAACGCTACTTCTGGCTTGGTTATTGATATGACGCTACCAAAAAGTGGCGTATTTATGTCGACTATTGACCCCGATGCTTTTGCTATTTTAGTGCAAAACCTACTGGATAATGCCATTAAACACGGCACAAAAAATCAACCTGTTGTGGTAGGTTTTTCAGAACAAGGCGTGCTGAGTATCGTTAACGCAGCTGAAATTGTTCCTGAAGAACCCCTTAAACAGTTACGACGTCGTTTTGTTAGAGCTAATACCTCGGTTCAAGGCTCAGGGCTTGGCTTGGCAATAGCCGATGCTATTGCTACTGGCATAGGGGCAAGCATGACCTTCAATTCGCCTGCATCAGGCAGAAAGGAAGGGTTTGAAGTGAAAGTAAGTTTTCCGCTAATGATCAAACCCAATGATAAAGTTGCCAAATAATAGGCGTTTATTACCTTACTCGCCACCACAACTGCCGCAGCATACGCCATCTTCTCCATGAACTTTTTTCTTTTCAGGTATTGGGGTGTTAGCATCAACTGCGCTCTTAAATTGATCAGGCTTTGATGATGCTGCTTCGTTTGAAGTTTGCTCTGTATTTTTTTTAAATATATTAAACATAATATTTTCCTTTCGGTTTTTAGGGTTTGGGGTTAATAGTAATTAATCTGTGTTTAAATGTAATAGTTGAATCAGTGATTCGGTCGTCGGTTATAGGGTCGTAATGGCTCTATAACTACTATCCACTTCGACCATCTGGTCTGGCGGTTAATAGCTTAGGGCTGTAATAAATTAGATAGATGGCAAAGCCAAGACTCCAGCAAAGTGCAGCAAGTAAATAACCCATGCTAAATAAGCCGAGGGTTGGTAGCACAACACGAAATAATGTTGCACTGAGTAGTAATATAAAGGAGCAGCTGATCCACATATTTATTTGCAGTGCTCTACCTGTGTGTCCTAATGATACGCGCGACATCATAGCTATTATCATAGTGCCTATGGTACCAACGGTAATAACATGAACGGCTGAGGAAAAGTTAATCGATGTGGTAATAACGTCTGAATTTATATAGCTAAGCCCGATAATAATAAAACCAATCCCCATATTTAAATAAGATAAATGTAACGACCACAGTAAGGGGGTTTTAAATGTTTTAACCGTTTGCCAATTAGCCATTCGTAATAACTGTAAACATCCAGTGCTAGTAAATAAGAATATTAAAATAGTAGCTGTGTTAATAAAGTAACTGCTGAAAAAGGTGATAAGAGTGGCAATCATCGCCAGTGCAATGATGCGCTCTAAAACAATATTTCCTTTAATGGTTGGTAGATTCAGTGCGCGAGTTGTAAAAAAGGGAATAACTCTACCCCCAACAATAGTTACAACGCAGGTGATCATAAACACGGCGGTATAAGCTAAGTGAGTAGATAAGCTATAATTGCCGACAAACGCAAACATTAATGTTGCGATATCTAAGCCCATTATCAAACTTAATAGCGGTATAAAAATTAAATTTCGTCGGTTATTTGATTTAACCACCATATAAGCAAGGTAGCTAATAGAGCCAACCCACCACAAGGCTTCACTTGCAGTGCCTATAATCAGTACAGTTGAAGAGCTTGATAACAAAGAAATTCGAGCGATCAACCAAAAAACAATAATCATCGCTAATTTCCAGCTATTAATGCTTCTAATTCCTGTCCAAGTTTGTGCCGCACTTAAAAGAAAACCCACAGCTACAGTAGCAGCAAAGCCAAATATCATTTCATGGCCGTGCCAAATGTTAGCAGGTAACAAACTGTTCCAATTTAGTTTGCCTTGTAATACACAAATCCAAGCGAGCAAAGCTAAAATAGAAAATAGCGCAGGTAATAGAAAAAAAGGTCTAAATGCTAAGCGCAGTACAGGCGGTATCGCTTGTTCTTTTTCTAAAATTTCGGGTTGTAACATTTTTCTTTCCTCGTTTTTTACTTTTTGCAACGCTTAACATGAAAATCAATCCAACATGCTTTTTAAGGAGTGAGTAACGCCCATTCGTTTATGCACTACTGGGCTAGTTGTTGTGTATAACGTGGGAATACGCTCTTTTTCTAAAACTGTTTCAGCAATAGAAAATGCTGCTAACGCTGCTTCATGAAAACCACTCAAAATAAGCTTTCTTTTGCCAGGGTAATAATTAATATCACCCACCGCATAAATGCCTGCTACCGATGTTTGAAACGATTGTGTGTCTACCTTAATTTGATGCTGATGCATATCAAGATGCCAGTTATCTATTGGTCCAAGTTTAGGCGACATACCAAAACAAACCACCAATTCATCAAGCTCTACCTTACGGTTTATGCCATCTTTTGATGTAATAGTTAACCCAATGAGCTTGTCGTCATGTTGTTGAAAATCGCTTATTTGCCCACATAAAAACTGCATTTTTAGCTGTTCACATAAGGCATACATCTGATTTACACTGGCTGTTGATGCTTTAAAGTTTGTTGTGCGATGAATAAGCAATACGCTCTTAGCTGTTTTTTGTAAGGTTAAACTCCAATCTAACGCGGCATCGCCACCGCCAAGAACAACCACATTTTTATTTTTAAAATGTTCTAAGTTACTTATTCGGTAGAAAAGCTGTGTATCTTCAAACTTGTCAATGAGCGGCACTTTTAGTTTTACAGGTGAAAAAGCACCATTACCTGCGGCAATAATCACAGCACGACAGTTAACGGTAGTGTTTTTGTGGGTTGTTACATTGAAACAACTATCTGAAATTTTCTCTATGTTTTCAACTCGTTCACCCAATAAAAAAGTAGGGTCAAAGGTTGCTGCTTGTTGCCAAAGATTATTAATAACATCGCTCGCTTTGGCGTTAGGTAATGCAGGAATGTCGTATATCGGCTTATCAGGATATAGTTCACTACATTGACCACCAATTTCAGGCAAGCTATCAATAACAACAGCGGTTAATCCTTGTAACCCCAGTTCAAACACTTGAAATAAACCCACAGGGCCTGCTCCAATAATTACCACGTCTGTTGTTAAAGTTTTCATAAATACCTCCTTGGTACTATTAGCGTACACCGACTATTTGTTTTATAGATAACTGCTAGAACACACTTATGAAATAGAGATAGCAGAAGCTATGCCATAATTCAAAAGCCTATAAAATCATATAGATAAAATATTATAAAAATAAATTAACCAATAACCGTGTTTATATGAATCACATCTGATGTCTTTTTAACATCGAATGGGTATTTTAATATTTTATCTACCATGTTGTTATATCGTTCTAGAAAATATCACATTACTGTTGAGTGTTTTATCATCAATAGGTTCAATGTAAGCATCAAATATCATAGCAATGTTACGCAGTAGCAATTGACCTGCTTGGGTTATAGAAATTTCTTTTTCATTAAAGGTAAGCAGTTTATCTTCCACCATAGGAAATAGTGCCGTAATTTCTTTTTCAAAATAGTCAAAAAAATTAATATTGTATTGCTTATTTATTTCATTGATAGACACCTTGTTTTGGCACATTAATGACTGAATAATATCGCGACGAATACAATCATCTTTATTTAAACGATACCCTCTGGTTACCGCTAAACCATCACTATCAATATCGGCAAAGTAAGCGTCTTCTGTTGCCTGATTTTGAATAAAACAATCATTTATTTGACCAATTGAGGTCATGCCAAAACCAAGGAGATCACTATCAGCATGGGTGGAGTAGCCTTGAAAATTTCGCTGTAATGTACCGTTTTGTTTAGCGTGTGTTAATTCATCATCAGGTAAGGCAAAATGATCCATACCAATATAAACATAACCTACATTTTGTAAGTAATTCACCGTCATCTCAAAAATAGCTAGCTTAGTAGCGGCATCAGGCAAGTCTGCGGCATTCAGAGTACGTTGAGATTTAACTTTATGTGGCATATGGGCATAGCTATAAATTGATAACCGATCAGGTCGTTTTTGCATAACTAAATCTAACGTTGTTTTAAAGCTGTCTACTGTTTGGCACGGTAAACCATAAATAAGATCAACACTGACTGACTTATAGCCAACGGCTCTTGCTGAGTCTATTACATCAAAAGTTTGTTCTACTGACTGAATACGGTTGACGGCTTTTTGTACTTTGGGATCAAAATCTTGCACACCTAAACTAATACGATTAAATCCAAGGTTACGTAATACAGGAATAGTACTGGCTCTGACGGCTCGAGGGTCAATTTCAATTGAGAATTCTCGCTCTTCAACAGGCGCTAAATTAAAGTTTTCTCTTATGTGGTCGAAAATTTCCTCAAATTGCTCGTCACTAAGGAATGTTGGTGTACCACCACCAAAATGCAATTGTTCCACAACGCGTTCAGGGCTTATCAATGCGGCTTGGTGACGCAACTCTTTGTAAATTCTTTCTAAATAAGGGATCGAACGCTCAGGTTTTTTGGTAATAATTTTTGCACATGCGCAATAAAAACATAGTGAATTACAAAAAGGGATATGAAAATACAAAGAAAGTGATTTGTTACTTTGGTTACTTTTTGTTAATTCCTCAATATATATGTCGCTGTTAACCTCACTATTGAACTGTACTGCGGTTGGGTAAGAGGTGTATCTAGGACCATGTCGATCATATTTTCGAATCATGTCAGCATCAAAATTTATTATTGTACTCATAAAGTATCACTTATTGTCTTAAAACCTATCTAATAGCAAATATAACGCCAACATAAAAAGCTATTGATTAATAAGGGTTTTTAATTTTTATGATAAAAAATTTACTTGTGATGTTGTTAATTTAACACGGTGATGTTTTTTATTATTACCCACTAATAAAAAACCATTTGAATAAAATAATAGTTTGAGAAAAACACTTTTAAAAAGACATCATATTGTTGTCTTTTATACATCAAATCAAATTAAGGAAAAAACAATATAAAATAAATTCATTTTAAAACAGTAAGTTACAAGTTGGCACATTGATTGCCCTATCGTTGTTGTTATTACATTTTATTAGGAGCTATCAATGGCAGAAAAATTTACTAAAAGCATGGCCAGAAATATTTACTATGGCGGCAGCTTTTTCTTTGTACTTTTACTCTTTGGCTTAACGCTAGATACCGTTCGGCAGCTGCCTAAACGAGATCACCGAGAGAATATCACCGCCGCTGTAATACAGGGTAAAGAGCTTTGGGAAAATAATAATTGCATCGGTTGTCATAGTTTAATGGGTGAAGGTGCTTATTATGCCCCTGAACTTGCCAATGTTTTTGACCGCCGGGGCGCTGGTAACGAAGAAGCGTTTAAAGCTTATCTTAATGGTTGGATTAATGCACAACCAATGGACATTCCTAAGCGTCGTAAAATGCCGCAATTTAATTTAACCAAAGAGGAAACTGATGCCTTAGCAGAGTTCCTCATTTGGACATCACGAATTGATGATAATAACTGGCCACCAAACATTGAAGGATAATATTAAAAAATGAAATTTACTTCACAACAGGTTGCAAAACCCTACTTTATTTTTGCTTTACTACTTTTTGCGGGTCAAATTGTTTTTGGGCTATTAATGGGCATGCAATATATTAATGGCGATGTTGGTTTTCCTTATATTCCATTTAATGTTGCCCGCATGGTACACACTAACTTGCTAATAGTTTGGCTGCTGTTTGGATTTATGGGGGCAAGTTACTACCTAGTGCCCGAAGAAGCGAACATTGATTTATTTAGTCCTAAATTAGCCAAAATTACCTTTTGGGTATTTGCTGCGGCAGGTGTTGCGGTTATCGCTGGTTATTTATTTGTGCCTTATGCTGAATTGGCCAAATTAACTCACAATGAACTCTTACCCACTATGGGGCGTGAGTTTCTAGAGCAACCTACCATTGCCAAAATAGGTATAGTTATTGTTTGCTTGTCTTTTGTTTTTAATATCGGCATGACCATTCTTAAAGGCCGTAAAACCGTTATTAATATGGTGTTAATCACTGGCTTAATTGGCTTAGCGGTGTTTTTCTTATTTTCATTTTATAACCCCATTAATTTGGCACTTGATAAATTCTTCTGGTGGTTTGTTGTTCACCTATGGGTTGAGGGTGTTTGGGAATTAATCATGGGTGCTTTACTTGCTTATGTTTTGATCAAGGTAACTGGGGTTGACCGTGAGCATATTGAAAAATGGTTATATGTCATTATTGCGATGGCACTTATTTCTGGTTTGATTGGTATGGGTCATCACTTTTTCTGGATTGGCGCACCGGAATATTGGTTGTGGATGGGTTCAATCTTTTCAGCCTTAGAGCCTGTGCCCTTTTTCATGATGGTATTGTTTGCCTTTAAAATGGTGAATGAACGTCGTATTGAACATACCAATAAAATTGCTATTACTTGGGCAAAAGGTACTGCGGTTATGGCCTTTTTAGGCGCTGGTGTATGGGGATTTTTGCATACCCTTGCTCCCGTAAATTACTACACACATGGCACACAACTCACTGCTGCTCATGGCCATTTAGCTTTCTTTGGAGCCTATGCCATGGTGGTTATGTGTGTCATTTCTTACGCCATGCCCATTATGCGAGGACGTCCGAAAGGAAATTGCGAAAAAGCACAAAAAGTTGAATACATTGGTTTTTGGTTAATGTGTATTTCCATGTGCGGTATTACACTCGCACTTACTGCCGCTGGAGCATGGCAAGTAGCGTTACAACGCCTGCCAGCATCAGGTGATGCTTTAAGCTTTATGTCGAGCCAAGATGAGCTTGTGTCTTTTTATTGGGCTAGGCTTGCCTTTGGTGTGACGTTTGCTGCGGGTCTTGTTGCTTATTTCGTTAGTTTCTTTGTGGGTGAACACGAGCCACAAAGCGAACAAGTTAACGCGAGTTAGGTGAGTTTCATTACTGACACCTAACCCTAATCAGAGCATTAATTAAATGGACTTAATTGATGCTGCTTGCACTAATACTAAAACGACTATCGAGGTTAAAATGGAAGAAGTTGTTGGAAAGCTTTGGGATAAATGGTTAACACGCCAAGTGTCGACCGACTTTCCTGATAGTGTCATTAAATTAGACGATATTCAATCACAGTTACAGATTTTTTATCGATCTTTGGGGGGCGATAGTAGTAAAACATTTGAACCCTGTGAGCCTCGTCGTGTCAAAATAAAACGGTCAACCATGCAAAAAATTGCTGGCAGTCATCAGCGTTTTTATCTTGCTTGGCAAAATGAATCGACTCTTCGTCTGCCGCCACACATTGCACTTTTTCCTGAGTCATCACTGAATGAATTTTTGTACTTTTGGCTGGTCGCCTTAGCGGCATTTATGCCCAAAATGACACATTGGTTAGGTGATAATCAACAATCTACCGCTCAAATATTAGCAAAGTATCCCGGGTTAAAAAAACAATATTATCAATTAGTAGACGCTTACCTATTAACACGACCCAACTGCGACACGTTAGACCCAGTTAATAGTACTAATGAACAAAATATTCAGTTGGCTTTAAAGGGTGAAAAGTATATTTCTTCACTGGCTACAACGGTGTCACAACCCTACCCCAATATGCTTTGGATATATCCTGCACTCGTAGAAGGTATAAACAAGCCAGCGTCATATGATCCTAATGATGAAAACCGTAAAGAATCGGCATCTAAAAAAGAAATTAAAGAATTAAAACAACGTAAAAAAGCGCAATATGTTGATGAAGAAAAAGCGACAGACGGGTTACTAATGTTCCAAGCGGAAGCATTATCAACCTGGACAGAACAAATAGATTTAGATCGTAGCCAATCTGAAAACCAAGAAGACGATGTAGATCAAATAGCCAAAGACATGGACGTCATCAATCTATCAAGGCAGCGAAAAGCGGGTGCTGCAGGTATTCGTTTTAACTTAGATTTACCCGCAGAAGAAAATGATGATTTATGCTTAGGTAAGGGCATTCCCCTACCTGAATGGCATTATAAAAAAAACCAATTGATCGCTAATGTATGCAACTTACAAGTGATGATAGCTGATGAAATAGCGCCCGTTGAACTCAGCGCTAACCAACAAACATTAGCGCGGCAAGTGCAGCAATTATTATCTATGTTGGCTATCTCTAATCGTCCGAAAAAAGGCCAGTTAACGGGCAACGAAATAGACTTAGATGCTTGGATAGATCATTACACCAAACCTGTTAAAGACAGTAATCAACAACATTTTTACATTGATAATCAACACAAATATAGAGATGTTAGTTGCTTATTGCTGGCGGATTTATCGCTATCAACAGAGTG
This sequence comes from Colwellia sp. E150_009, assembly GCF_053543955.1. Lineage (NCBI taxonomy): Bacteria > Pseudomonadati > Pseudomonadota > Gammaproteobacteria > Alteromonadales > Colwelliaceae > Colwellia > Colwellia sp. E150_009. The sequence continues at coordinate 110,794 of NZ_JBHFOM010000006.1, read as the reverse complement.
TTATGTTAATAACGAGCAAAAAGTTATTGATAGTATTCAAGAGGCACTGTTAATTTTTTCAGAAGCCTTACATTCATTAGCAGACCCGTTTGCTATCTATGGTTTTTCGTCTATTCGTAATAATCATGTGCGCTTTCATATTATTAAAAACTTTACCATGCCATACGACCAGTATGTCAGAGGGCGAATTGCTCGTATTGAACCGGGTTTTTATACACGCATGGGCGCTGCTATTCGACAAGCTAGTCAAATTTTAAGTGAACAAACATCTAAAGATAAAATTTTATTATTACTGTCAGATGGTAAACCTAACGATCTTGACCAGTATGAAGGTCGCTACGGTATTGAAGATACGCGCCAAGCAATACTCGAAGCAAAAAAATTAGGCTTAACCCCTTTTTGCGTGACCATAGACAAAAAAGGCAACGACTATTTGCCTTACTTATTTGGCCAGCATGGTTTTGCCATTGTTCAAGATGCGAGTCAGCTTGCCAAAATATTACCTAAAATTTATGCCAACTTAACCCTTGGCTAGTTAAAACTAGCACACAGCTAAGCGTGTAAATAACCGAGCTCCTAAGGAGATTATTATGCAAATAAATTTATATCATCAGCCAAAAGATAACACTTCTTTATTAAATAGAATAGCTAGGAGAACAGCCGATAGAGTGATTCATTGCTTTGAATACACACTGTCTAAACTCAGTTTAGATAAAAATAGACACCTTATCTTGTCGTATTCATTACAACATCCACAGAACAGTGAAGCCTTGTTAGATTGTGTTATGCAGCTTAATTGTGTTTATCAATCTCATGATCTTAACGCCATATTAGGAGAAAACAATGCAAGCTAGTTCATTGGCTCAGACGCTAGAAAAAGCCCCTGTGTTAAACACAGCATTTTATCAAGCACAAGACGACGAAATTGATATGTTTCATTTTGCACGTAGCAATTATCTTGCTTTGTTGCTAAAAGGACCGACGGGCTGTGGAAAAACCCGTTTTGTTGAGTATATGGCACAACAAATTGAGCAGCCGCTTTATACTATTTCGTGCCATGATGATCTCAGTGCTGCTGATCTAATAGGCCGCCATTTAATTGATAGCAACGGCACCTATTGGCAAGATGGACCTATGACAAAAGCCGTGCGAGAAGGCGGCATTTGTTATTTAGATGAAATAATTGAAGCCAGAAAAGACACCACAGTATTATTGCATTCATTGACTGATCACCGACGCGAACTTTACATTGAGCGAACGGGTGAAGTCATTAAAGCGCATAAAGATTTTATGCTGATTATTTCTTACAATCCGTCTTATCAAAGTTTATTAAAAGGCTTAAAACCTAGTACTCGGCAACGCTTTATTAGTCTGAGCTTTGATTATCCGAGTGTTGAGAAAGAAATCGATATTATTATTACTGAAACAGGTGTTTCTTATCAAAATGCCCAGCAATTAGTTGCTTTGGCAACCGACTTGCGTAGGCTCAGTGATATAGACATTAAAGCGGCAGCGTCAACACGCTTGTTAATTTACGCCGCAAAAATGATCAAGTCGGGCTGCCCTATTAATAAAGCGTACCAGTATTGTATTGTTGAACCTTTGAGTGATGAGCCTGAAACTATTAGTGCATTAAAAAAGGTGATTAGTGCTTACTGTTAATAGAATAAAAGTGCCTGGCTCGGTAGCTGCATGGATTTTTATTTATGCAGAATTAACTGAATTTGGCTTCTTTTTTATCGCCTTTTTGCTGGCAAAACTCTACTACCCCGTAGAGTTTTATCAAGGCCCTACGCACATACCGATATTCACAGGTTTATTAAATACGCTGGTTTTACTCAGTAGTAGTTTTTTTGTTGCCCGCGCTATGCAATCTATAAAACGTGATGATAAAAAGCGAACGGTGTTTTGGTTATTGCTGACTATTTCTGCTGGCCTTACCTATTGCGGTATTAAAACGTGGGAGTATCGTTTAAATGAGCAGGCTGGCATTGGTCCTCGCACTAACTATTATTTTGCCAGTTATTATTACATTACCTTTAATCATTTGCTCCATGTATTAATTGGCACGTGCACTATCATTTTTGTCACCATACTGACTGCGTTAGGCTATTACAATAAATCTAATTATGAAGGCTTAGAAAGTGCTGCAAGCTATTGGCATATGATTGATCTTGTTTGGATTCTTATTTTTCCATTGTTATATGTATTGAGGTAAAGACATTGAAAACTAATCAGTATGAGCGAATAAAACGCTATTTAACCGAAACAACATTTAATATTTGGCTGCGTCTTGTAGGATTAACATTAATCAGTGCTATTATTGCAGAAACCAAAAATACTGCGGTTATCGCGACGGTTTTTGTTTGTGCGATAGTGATGATGAAAGGGCATTGGATAATTGAGGAATTTATGGGGCTTAAGCATGCTGCGCCGCTTTTTAGAAAAATTATAAAAGGTTATTTTTATGCCATGACAACCTTAGTAGGTGGAATCGTGGCATATTCACAGGTATCATTTCTCGGTGTTTAGCGTTAATTTAGCGCTGATCTAGCCTCAATAAGTTTAGCTAAGTATAATGGGTACCTTGTTATAACCGCCAACAGGCGCAACTTCACGCTCTAATGGTTGGTTTGGCGCTAAGGTAATTGTATTTACCGAGGCAAGCAGTGCTTGTAATGCTATTCTTAGTTCCCATGTTGCCAGTAATCGACCAGGACAAACATGTTTTCCTATGCCATAAATAAGATTTGCATCCGCATTTTTTTGTGGTTCAAAGGTGGAGTTATCAAAAACGGCTTCGTCACGATTAGCTGACGTCCAGTTGAGTTTAACTCGTGCGCCTTCTGGAATGTTTTGACCACCAATTTTTACTGGGCAGGTGGTAATGCGCTTGTTTGATACGAAGGGATCGTCTAAACGTAATACTTCATTAATAAAGGCATCAATTTTTGTTGCAGTTGCTGTACGAAGGTAGTCTATCGACTCAGGATTTTGCGCAACATAAGCCACAATAACACCAACACACAACGCAATAGAGCCCAAATCACCGCCAGTCCAATTACGTAAAATTGAGGTAATTTCTTCTTCTGTTAATAATCTACCGTAAATAGTGTCTTGGCAAAGTCGGCTGGTAACATCATCAAAGTTGTTATTACCAACGGCACGACGTGGAGCAATAACTGAATGAATAATATCATCAAATTGTTCTGCCACATCAGCCATCTTTGACCGATCACCAGAGCGGGTAGCTGCATGGTTTTTTTCCATCCATGCTAATAATTTAGGTTCTAGCTTTGCTGGCCAGCCTAACCATTTACATTGAGCACGTACCGCAAAGACAGCGCCGATGTCATTTACTGCATCTAAGGTAATATCTAGGGGTAATTCATTCATGAGCTGGGTAGCGGTTTGCTCAAAAACGGGAATATACGGTGTCAGTGCTTTTGGAGTTAAATATCGTTCAATAATTTTTCGATAGTCACTGTGCTCTTCTCCGTCTAACCCATTAGGTATATGGAGATGTTGAGAAACTTTGCTCGAAAATCGCTCATGATCAAGTGCTGCCGTTACCACATCAGCATGTTTGAGCAATACCCATTCACCTAGCATGTTTTTAATAACGGGATGTTTAACGCGTAATGTATCAGTGAAAGCGCGTAAATCTTTACCTTGGATAGAAAGATCGTCTGGCATGTGATCGCTCATGTGAACTCCTTTATATTCAAAAGATGATTATATAAAAACTCATCATAAACTTCATAGAAAATTTGTGTGTTTGTCCGGCAACTCTATTGATTAAATAAATAACATTAATTTTATCTTTTTAATTAATAAAGTTGCATTTGAAATGCATGTTATATAATATGCATTTCAAATGCAACTTGAGTTATTAAGGATTTACTACGGTGACAAATATTGTTTCTTTTCTAAATAAGATTAGTAAGTCAACCATGACGCCTTGTACTAGCAAAACAGAGTTGAGTAAGTGGCCTTTTTCACCATGGGCACAAACACTCATGGCTCAGCATATTGAGTTAGATTTTGAAATTGGTGCTGTTAATTCACTTTTAAACACCAATAGCTGTAATTTGATTCAACTCGACGTCAAGTTAAAGAAATTAACCAAAGCAGTACTCACGCACCTTGAATTAGAGGCGCAATTTTTACTACCAATGTTGACGGAAACTAAGGCGTTATCACAGCAAAGAAATTACCTAAACGAGGGATTTGATGCACTATTTAAAATCTGCAGGGCAACAACTGACTATGTTCATTCATTGAAACTATCTTTTGGTAATTGCTTAGTTACAGATAGTCAAAGTGAACGGATTATTTATTTTCTTGATGAAATAAAAAACAGATTAAATGATGAGGATTTTATTTATTCTCAAATGACAGAAAAAGGGCATGAAGATGAAATTTAATTATTTTGGCAATAAGGCTTATTTGACTTGGTATACTCAAAACCTAATTACAGCGTCACTTGATACTGTGTATGGTAAAGAGGTGCTTTGTCGAGGTTTTTTATCGCATGATAACACGCCTATTCCTATGGTTGATCTTGTTCCTTTTTTATTTGAAAACCCAACCTTATTATTGAATATGACATGTCAACAAATTCAAGACATTACCCAATTCAACATAACCAATGTAGGGCAAAGTACAAGTTGGATAAATATAGCAGGATCATTAATTGAAGATGAAAATTTATTTAAGCAACTGTGTAACAATGCATTAGAACCTTTACGTCCAGAACAAAGGCATGCTTTAGTGTTAGAGATTTGTGAAAATGATATTAAAAGCGATATTGTATTAGAGCGAGTTCGTCACCTAAAAAAAATGCAATTTATGATTGCGATGGATGATTTCGGTTCAGGCTATTCAAACTTATCACGTTTAAGCCAAACACCGTTTGATATTATTAAATTAGATATCAAACTGATTGAACGTGTTCCAACTGATATTTGGGCAACTAGTTTTTATCGTGAAATAGTTAACTTGTGCTCATCTACAGGGTGCATCATTGTTGCAGAAGGGATTGAAAGCACAATTCAATCTGATTTTGTTCGCTGGTCTGGGGTTGATTTAATACAAGGGTTTTTGTATGCCTTGCCCCAAAAATTATCAGCACTTCCTTCTACAACCTTTATTTAACTGGAGATTATTATGCGTTCACTTTTTTTAAGAATGCGATCAATTCATTGGCTAAGTGCCATTTTACTGTTTATTAATGCGTTATTATTTACCGAACAGTTTTATTCACAATTAATACAATACACTATTGTTGTTTTGTTGATTATTCATGATTTAGATGAAAAATTTTGGGGAGTAGATTCATTAAATGAAATAACGACATATTTACGCATATTTGAAACCAAAGATTTGTCACAAGAATGTAAAGTGAATAGTAATTACAACAGTGAAATGAGTAAAATATTAGATGTTATAAATTCATTCAGGCTCAATGTGAAAAATGCGTTAACAGACATTCAAACTCAAGCAAATACCTCAGATGAAATTGCTAATGCATTGACATTTAAAACCAACAATATAGCTGAGCGTATTCAAGTTCAAGACCAGCGTGTAGACAATATTGCTTTGCAATTTGAAATATTGGATGAGAAGTCTTTTGCTTTACAGACTAAAGCAGAACAAACTCAAGAACAGGTATGTAAAACCAGACAAGGTTTGCAACAGTCTAATGACGCTATGAGTGGTATGGCCAATATTATTGAAACTTACGTAGAGAGCAGCGAAAATCTTGGTCATAAATTTGAATTACTGTCAGAGCAAGTTAGCTCTATTGGTGGCGTGGTGTCGGTTATTAATACACTTGCTGACCAAACAAACCTTTTAGCGTTAAATGCTGCTATTGAAGCAGCTCGGGCAGGGGAACATGGCAGAGGGTTTGCTGTAGTGGCTGATGAGGTTAGACAATTGGCTATGTCAACTCAAAATAGCTTAGAGCAAATTAACCAAATTATTGCTGGTATTTCTACTGCTGTGCGTCAGGCAGGAGAACAAATGGAATTACAATCAAAAAACCTAAGTAATCTTTCTTTACATTCAAGTACAAGCCAAAAAGAAATAGATAGTGCTTGTGAAAATATTGACAGCATTTTAAATTTAATTGGGCAAGGAGAAAGTAAAGATCAGGCTAATGATAATGTTGATATAAGTTATATTCATCAACTGGTTGTTGAGGTTTCTCAAGAAATACAGGTGTTAAAAAAACTTTCTAATTCAAATGCTAATGATTGTAATGATTTAGAAATACAAGGTAAGCGTTTAAATGATGTTTCTGATAATATTGTTGAACAACTTGCAACATTTAAAACTCAATAAGGAAAATGAACGATGAGGCTTACTGCTTTTACTGATATTGGGTTGCGAACACTCATGTATCTTTCAAGTTTACCCGTTGGACAACTTAGTAGTGTGTCTGAAATATCTCAAGTATATAATATTTCAAAAAATCATACGGTAAAAATAGTGGGGCAACTAAGTAAGTATGGTTATATAACAACCATAAGGGGGCGAAATGGCGGAATTTGTTTAGCTTTACCCCAAGAGAAAATTAACATAGGTGATGTAATAAGGCACTTAGAAAACCATTTAGATGGTGTTGACTGTGTAACATCTTCCTGTCAGCTAGTGGGAGTATGTGAATTGAAAAAAGCATTAGCGAAAGCGATGGAGGCCTTTTTAAAAACGATGGATAATTACACACTGGCTGATCTCGTTATCAATAAACAGCAGCTTAATCAGTTTTGGATTACAAGCCAAGCACTGTAAAAGTAGTTTTTGGCTTAGTGTTTAATATCTGTTAAAACCTGCCTCTTGAAGTGTGATGGGTATAAACCGATGAAAAATCACGATATTTTACGTCTTAACTTCGTGCTTCTTGCGATTAAGTAATTGCTTGTGATCCCTTCAACAAATAAATCACTATTTACTATATAAGTAGAGTTTCGGGCTTGTTCAACACCCGAATAAGGTGACGGCTGCGCGACACCTATTCTTATTTGTTAGGTGAATTTATACTTTCACCATATAAAAACAATTTTCCAATGGTATTTCATTTGGATAATCAGCCATAGAAAAACCAAGTTTTGTATAAGCTTGAATTGCACTTTTATGCGACGCAGGAGCAAAACCAACTGTTTTTGTCCTACTGAATTGAGTTGTTAGTTGCTTTTATACACCTGTGATCTATGAGCAATTCTTACTACATTAACTACAAGTATATCATCTTTTATTTCATACACTATTCGATACAAACCTTGGCGAACTCGATAATTTTCCTGCCCTGAAAGTTTAATACAACCTTCACCTCGAGGGTTTACAGCTAATGTATCTATTATACTTAGGATCTTTTTTATATCGTTTTTAGGTATAACTCGTAAATCTTTAGCCACTGACTTTTTAAACGTTATTCTATATTTTTCCATGTGACTTCAAATCATTTAATAAATCTTCATATGAAATATCAGGCTCATTGGCTCTTGCTGATACAGCGGCTAAATCCTCTTGATCTTCACGCATTAATAAACGAACAGCTTCATCTATTAACTCAGAAATTGATAAATGAGCTGAAGCAGCGCGCATTTTTAGTGCTTGATGTATATCTGGCTCAAAGTAAACGGTAGAACGTTTTGATAGGTTACTCATGATTATGTCTCCATTAATTCGACTAGAACATATAGCACCATAGCACTATAGCGTCATGATGTCACGATATTGCAAAAAGCCAACTGTTTTTTGTCCTTTTAAGTGACTTGGTACGCCCAGCATGGGTATGAACTAATGAGGTGAAAGTCCTCTGTAGGAAGATCACCGTTTAAGTAACTGACTGTTATTAAAGGCTAACTACTAGCGAATGGCAAGGGCTTTTCCGTGAGGAATGATCTGAAGGAAGCCGCTAGCCTCTCTGTTAGTAAAGAAGGCGAGCTGATGAAATGTTAGTAAAACGAGGACATTACTTCGCCCGTTATGCAGACGATTTCACCATTTTAGTGAAAAGTAAGCGTGCCGGTGAACGCGTTTTAGCCAGTATGAGCTTGTTTTTACAGTAAACTCTCAAACTCATTGTTAACGAAAAGAAAAGTCGTGTTGGTGCGGTAAAAGAGATCAAGTTTTTAGGGTTTGGTTTCAAATACGGGCGTATCAATATACATGGCAATTCATTGCAGCGATTTAAACACCGCGTGCGCACGTTAACAAACAGAAATTGGGGTATTGCCATGAGCAAGCAAATTGCCAGCCTTAACCGATATTTACGAGGATGGGGAAACTATTTCCTCATTGCCAACGGTTATCAGTTATGTGTCGATTTAGATCAATGGATCCGCCGAAGAATAGGAATGTGTTATTGGCGACAATGGCGCAAGCCAAGAACCAAAGTGAATAATCTATTAAAACGGGGTGTCCCACTAGCGCTAGCGTTGAGCTGTGGAGCGACAAGAAAAGGGGTTTGGCGTAGTGCGAAAACCAAAGGAATAAATCTGGCATTAAGCAACGAGCATTTAGCTAATGCAGGTTTAGTATCACTTAGGGATATCTGGATTAAAATCCATCATGGTTAATGAACCACTCTGTGCGGATCCGCATGCAGGGTGGTGTGGGGGCTGGAGGGTAGAAACCTCCGGCTACCCGATTTATGTTTCGGGTGCTAACAACTTCTTTGCTTTCTCAATATCTGACTTTATCAGCATATGTTGAAAACCTTTGTAACCACCATTTTCAAATTTATCCACGACTTCTCTAATTTGCGGTAAAAATACTTCATCTATGACTCCAGAACAATCCTCGGTCTCACACTTTCTCAGTAAGTCGATTAACATTAAATCACTACCAAGTTTTTGAGACTCAGAAGCATTATCCAAGTAATCCATATATCCTTGTTTTAATAGATCCAAAGATTTATCGTCGTAATAAGTATGCTGACCGAGAAAAAAACCACCAGAAAAGCAAATAGATCCAAATACAGCTAATGCCACTAAAGTATAAATTTTCACGAAACCCTCAAAGAAACATAACGCCACAACCACGCGCTCGTCGCGTGCATTGCTTTGTTAGCCGCTGCTGGTTTCTTCTGTGCAAGCTGCGAACATAGGTTGTAATAAGATGCTAGCCTCTTGGACGATTCCGTTGGAGATGGGGCAAAGCAAGATACAGGCGCCCGTAGTGCTGAAACAAAACAAAGAAAATCAACTGCCCCTATGGATTTGTAAAAATTTAACGGATGCCCGTAATCTGCGTCATCAAATGCTCCATGTAAAATCCCGTGACGGTTCGTGTTGTCACTTAACGGATAGTGGTCTGAATTTATATATAAGTTCTGATCGGTAAGCTCAATGAATGCGTCCATCATTGATATGATTTCACCAACAGCACCAATATTTTTAGCTACAACCTCATTTTTACAATCAACCGCCAGATTCTGGAAAACGCTTTTAATGCTCGTTACTACTACAGAACGGCTGTCGGCGAGCCTTCGCCCGGCACCTTCAATTACGGGCATCAGCCCAGAGACGGCCACATGGTTGAGGCCGAGAAAGTGAGCCTCAACGGACTCAGCAATAATTTCTTGATATTCGTCGGTATAAGGAACTGCATGGTAACGCTCTGATACCATGGCGGCCAAATTATCTGCCGAGTAGATCAAGGCTAAGTACGGCGCTAAGCTTTTCTCACATACCTTATTTTCTTGAATTTGCTTGGCTACACCACCCAGGAAACCAAGTGGCACATAGGTCGGAATAAACCAGCCTACACTGTTGAATATTTTTTTATAATGGTCGAGGTTATCCATATGCTCTCCGTACGGCTAACAGCTTATTAGACCGACGTTTTCTATATTTTCGCTTAAAAAGAGTTCAGCCATAAAAATAAATATTATCTTTATAAAGTCAACAAATCAATACTTTATAACTTTCATTAAGACCCATTAAAAGCATCCTCTATGAATTATTCCATATTTATGGAGGAAACACGGAAACATGTCAAACTGTATATTAATAAGGGCTATCCACTTAGCCCAACCAGCTACTAGATGTAGTGTTTAATATCTGTTAAAGCGTAGATTTAATTAGGTTAACCCTAATCGTTTGGCCTGACGATATAAATTACCTCGGTCTAGCTGAAGTTGGCGTGCCGCTTTTGCCCAAACATGATCGTTTTCTTCCATCGCCTGTGTAATTAATTGTCGTTGAAAATCTGCAACGATATCGTTAAATGATCTGTTGTCTGTAGAAATTACTGGCGTAATACTGGCATTATCGCTAGGGCTATCGATAACAAAGTCTAACCCCAGATGTTTGGGTTCAATTATTCCTACTTTACCTTCTGCGCTAGCGACGGCTCTTAAAGCCGCACGCATCAGTACATGTTGTAATTCTCTAACATTACCTGGCCAGTCATATTGTAATAATTGATGCATTGCAGATTTACTAACCCTAACATTATTAGTGCCAATCTTGCCTTTTAAATTATTTAATATAAAATTGCTTAGCTGCGGAATATCATCAATTCTTCCTCGTAAGGGAGGCACATTAAGTGGAAAGACACTTAACCTGTGGTATAGATCTTCTCTGAACCTACCTTGGGCGACCTCCTCTGATAAATCTCGGTTAGTTGCCGCAATAATTCTTACATCAACATAAATATTTTTATCAGCTCCAACCCGTTGAATTTCGCCTTCTTGCAGTGCTCTTAGTAATTTTGCTTGGGTATTTAATGATAATTCACCTATCTCATCTAAAAATAAAGTGCCATTATTTGCTAGTTCAAATTTACCCATACGATCTTTATTGGCACCAGTAAAAGCGCCTTTTACATGACCGAACAACTCACTTTCGGCAATACTTTCAGATAAAGCAGCACAGTTTATTTGCACAATGGCTTCTTCACTTCGGCGAGATTGAGCATGCACTGTACGCGCTACAACTTCTTTACCAACCCCAGTTTCGCCAGTAATTAATACGGATAGATCTGAACTTGCCACTACTTGAATTTCATTTTTTAACTCTAACATTTTAGGGCTTTCACCGACAAAACCATCCCCTTTGGCTTTGTGTGCGTCTTTGACTAATTCATGTGTTAAACATAATGATTTCTCATTACTTTTTTCTAAGCCTGCAATGCAATTGGCATTACGAATAGTGGCGGCAGCAAGTGCAGCTAATGTGGCCACACTAATATCATCAACATCACTAAATGCGCCAACTTGCAAGGCATCGAGCGTTAGCACGCCAACAAGGGTTTCTTCCACATATAAACAACAGCCCATGCAGTCGTGAACGTCAAGTACTCGTTTAGGATCCATTGACAGCAAGCCATCATATGGGTCAGGGTAGCTTGAGTCAGCGTCAAAGCGAATGGGCTTATGGGATGATAAAATGGCTTTTAATCTTGGATGCTCATCTGGTAAAAAACGCATGTCTAAAACTTCGGGGGATAAACCGTCAACGGCAACAGGCACAAGCTCATCACCTTGTAGCTCTAGCAGAGCAACAGCGTCACAGTGCATTACTTCATTCACAGCTTGCATTAACCGCTGATAATGGGCTTTTTTTGGTAAACTTAGGCTTAAATCTAAAGCAATTTTTAGTAGCGTTTTCTCAAGCACCAGTAATATTCCAATGTAAAAAAGAAGAATGAAATCATAGTATAATTGAATCTTATTGGGTTGTATTTATTGACCCAGAAAAACTTAATTAATGTTTCAAACTTTGCCAGTTTGGGTCAGCAAAATAGTGAGGATATTCTTGTAATGCCTGAATAATTAACACGGCACCTTGTTTTTTATTGTCTGAGTGCTTTATTTTGTCAACACCTCGTATAATTTTTGCTAGTAAAGTATGTAACTGCGCGTCTGCCAATGGTGGTAATTGACAATTTGCAAAAAGAAAGCTCAGGTGTTTGTCTAACGTGATGGCTAGCGTAGCGTATTGTTCATTTGTAAATTTATTATAATGAATGCTTGGTAGGTTTTCGGCTATTTCATCTTTAATATTAGTCATACCTATATGTAAGCTTTTGTCTATCGCCCATTTATCACCTTTGTTTAGTGATAATTCTTTCTCACTGGCACTAGCATGATGTTCATGCTCTACAGCAGTTACCTTGTGATGTGTCAAGGTTGATAAAATGAAGCTTAGGGTGAATATAAGTAAATTTTTTTTCAAGAGAATATCCTTAAAATACTATTCAAATGTATATGATGATGGCTAATATACTTGGAATTAAAATAATATAACTTAACAGGAACCAACGCCATTTAGTAGGCGCATTTTTTAACTCCATGAATATATCAACAATTTGTTGACCTTTTATCACCACAGATAAGGTAACCAATACAGCAAGTAAATTAACAGGCATTAAAGATTGAGCCAATAAGGTACTGATTAATGTTAATAAAATTAACGCCACAGCAGAGAAATGAATGTTGTTTATTAAGCGAGGCATAATACTTCCTAAATTAGTGAATGATGTAGATAAGAAAAAACACAATTATCCAAACAAGATCTACCATATGCCAATACGAAGCACCTGCTTCAAAGCCATTACAATTTGTTGGTGAATAGCTGTTTTTTCGTGCTTTTACTCCCATATAAGCCAAAATAATCATACCTAACAATACATGCATAAAATGAAAACCTGTGATGAAAAAATACAGCGTGTAAAATGAATTAGTTGATAAGTCATAACCGAGGTTAATTAAATGGTTATATTCAAATAATTTTAAGGTTAAATAAATTGTTGCGCCAAGCATCGCTAGAATTAGGTGGCGACTGGCTACTAAGTTTTTATTTTTTCTTATTGCTTCTACCGATAAGGCAACAAAATAACTGCTAACAATTAAAGTGAGCGTGCAAAAAAAACCAACGGAAGCACTGAGCGTTGATCTACCTAAAGTAAACATGTCACTGTGTAGCCGTTGAGTTACGGCAAAAGCAATGAAAAAAATTGCGAATACGCTGAGTTCCATTGCGATAAACATCCACATGGCAAAGTCGCCAGGTAATTTTTGTTCGGTTATATAATGATTTTCAGATACGTTCTTATCAAAAAGTACAATAGCAGTCATTTGTCCTCAACTTTATAAATTAAATGTTAATTTATAAAGAGTCTTGAGCAAAAATCATTCCAAAAAATAAAGTGGTTAAATATCAGAGTATTATGTTTTATTTCAGATGGCGCGTAATTTTTCGATGTCATTTTGTCATCAATATGGTGTTATATGGACTACATCAAAGTGCAAATGAACTAGCTTGGCAGATATTATTCCTTATGATTGTTTTTTCTACATACAACCTTATTTCTACCTCCTTCCTTTGCTTCATAAAGTGCTTTGTCGGCTTCGTTACCAATAGAAATTGTGTTAGTGAAGTCAGGGAAGGCTGAAATACCACAGCTAAATTGACTATTGAATGTTCCATTTTCATGATTATGGTTGATTTCGCTAAAAGCTATGCGTAATTTATTCATAATATTTCGGGCCGTTTCTAGGTTGGTATTGGGTAAAATTACCACAAACTCTTCTCCACCATAACGACCTACAATGTCATACTTGCGTAACCGTTGTTTTAGTAAATTAGCTAAACTTTTAAGTACCCGGTCACCTGCTGGGTGTCCGTAGGTATCATTGACTTGTTTAAAACAGTCAAGGTCAAGCATTGCAAATGAAAGTGGATTTCCTTCTCTTTTCGCTCGAGAAAGTTCAATTTCAAATCGATCTGTTACCTTACTGTGATTTAAAAGCCCAGTTAATCCGTCAGTTTCAGCAAATTTACGTAGAGTTCTGCCACGGATAACTCTGTTAGATATAGCAGACACTAAGTGCCATGCTTTAACTGGTTTGGATAAAAAATCATCGCCACCTAAACTTAGAGCACTTAACTTTTGACCTAAGTCTTTTTCATGAGACAAAAATACAATAGGTATGTTTATATAGGTATCAATTTGCCTAATGACCTGACTAAGTTCAAGACCTGTACAGTCAGGCATATAGAGATCCATTAAAATTAAATCAGCGGGGTATTCAGCTAAAACAGTTAATAATTCTAAAGGACCGTTCACTTCCTTTGTTTCCATTCCTGCTTGCTGTAAGACTAAGGCTGCAAAGCTTGACTGTTCAACTGAATCATCAACAATAACAATGCGAAAAGGTTCTGTTTTTTGTTGGTGTGTTAGCTTGTCGAGTGCATCAACTAACTGCTCAACTAAAACTGGTTTGGTAAAATAAGCTTTTCCGTTAGCACGAACAGCGCCTAAGCGCGTACTTAAATTATTACTGCCTGTGATAAAAATTGTTTTTAAAGGGTGGGTTCTTGTACTATTAATCTTTCTAATATGTTCAATGCCGTCATTGTTTTTTTCGTTGAACATCACATCCATAATAACGACTCTAGGTTCTTGTTTTCTTAGGGCTATATCAAACTCAGCTAATGTTGAAAAGCTAAGAACATCATAGCCAAAATTGCTTATTTGTAATTCTATTTTTTTGAGAAAATCTTCATCGTCATCCACTAAATAAATAGTTTTGTTGTTAGCGTTGTATGTCTCGGTGGGCGTTAATGAAACTGTTATTGAACTTGTTTGGGCAAACTTTCTGTAGGAGCATACAACAGCAGCTTTTTCCATGCTCTCTAACAAAGCCTCTAATTCAGAGTAAGGGAAAGGTTGTGTAGTATTTTCAAGAAATGCTTGTACGATTAACTCCATTTCTTTTGCCCTGTCAGCAATGGCTTCAAACCCGTAGGTAGCCATAGTGCCAGCCAAAGTATGGGTTTTCTGATGAAGTAACTGTATATCATCAGTATGGTTGTTATTGGTTTTAAGTTTTTGCCAACATTCCTTGATATCAGCAATTTTATTTGGAATATTTTTAGCAACAGCTTTAGTAAGAGCGGTTAATGCCTCTTGGGTACTGGGCTTTGTTTTGGCCGTTTCTTCAATATTTCCATTGGTTTTTTTGCTGTTTTTAGTCATTTTGTTTTTCATTTTTTTTCCAAATATCGCGCACTTGATCTGCTAATGTCATAGGATCAAAAGGTTTTACAATAACGCCACTAGCCCCCATTTTAAGATATTGATTAACTTCTTCAGGTTGTATTTTTGCAGTCATAAAAATAGTAGGTGTATTTTTAAACGCCTCTATTTCACGAATTTTTGTAAAGGCTTTAGGCCCGTCCATATTGGGCATCATTACATCTAGTAACAATAGCTGGGGAGTAAAATGCTCTATTGCTGCCAATGCTTCAGCACCATCGTTACAGACTTTAAGGGTAAAGCCACCTATCGCTTCTAATGCGATTATTGCAATTTGTTGAATGTCATCATCATCTTCAGCATACAAGATACGTTCTAACATATTCTCTCCTTTAATCGTCGATTGATTGCTTATGGTGTATCGCTTGTTTAATTTGCTTTAAAAGGTACTCATTGTTTGTTTTAGATTTTACTAATGTCATCAATACTTTCGAGTTTGTTTCTTTGGGTACATCTTGAGCAGAAAAGATAATTACAGGAACTTGATGATTATCATCATTAAGTAATGGCAATATATCTAAGCCTGAGCCATCAGGTAAACCAATATCTAGCAGTACTAGATCAAAAATATTGTTATTAATTAACTTTTTGGCGTGTGATAATGTTCTGGCATTAATCACGTTAAAATCATTATCCAAAAGCGAAAGAACGATAGCAGTAATATCGGGATCATCTTCAATGTGTAAAATGTTTCCTCTTTCATTATTTTTATCAGCCAGTGACGCTTTAATAGCTTGTACTAATTTATTGTTGTCAATGGGCTTTTCAAGCCAATCCACTATGCCAAAAGCTTCACATGCTACTTCATTTTTAATTCTATCAATAAAAGCTGAAACAACAATAACTGGAACTTCCATGGTGGCTTTATTGTTACGCAACACTTGTAAAATATTAATGCCGTTACCACCAGGAATCATTAAATCTAATGTAATAGCATCATAGTTATTTATGTTTATTTTATGAATGGCTTCGTCATAGTTAAAAGCATGATCTAATAGATAATTTTCGTTTTTAAGCATAATACTAAGTAATTTAGAGACGTCACGATCATCTTCTATAATTAAGATTAACGGCTTATGATTGTGCTTTATATGACTTATTGTTTCAGCTTCTTTTACAGAATGCGCAATATATAATGGCAAATCAATATAAAAAGTGGTTCCTTTGCCTTTGTCACAGCTAAAACCAATGCTACCTTTATGTTTTAATACAATTGCTTGTGTAATATTTAATCCTAGCCCTGTGCCCCCTTTTTGGCGTGTATCTGAGCTGTCAGCCTGTGCAAATTTATTGAATATTTTTGATCTGAATTCCTCGGGGATCCCTTTACCATTATCATGTACAGATATTCGTATATTTTCTCCTATTTGTTCTATTTTAATGTCAATTTGCTCTCCTGTAGGTGAATATTTGGCTGCATTTGACAAAAGGTTTGATATTCCCTGTTGTAAGCGTTGTTCGTCTACTCTCACCAGTATTTCTTCTTGTGGTTCATTAATTAATTTAAACCTAACATTGAGTTTTTTAGCGTAACCCTTGTTTTCTTCAAGTGACTGTTTTACCAGAGGAGTTAAGTCAGTTACAGCAAAATCAAATTGCATTTTTCCTTCTGAAATTTTTTCGATATCAAGAATGTCATTGATCAGGTGAATAAGGCGTTTACTGTTATTATTTGCTATGGTGATCAAAGAGCGAGTTTTATCTGACAGTTCGCCTGTAACGCCACCAAGAATTAAGCTTAATGAACCACTGATAGAGGTTAATGGTGTTCTTAGCTCATGGCTGACCGTTGAAATAAATTCTTTTTGCATTAATTCAATACGTTTACGCTCGGTGATATCTCGAGTAATACCAATATAATGCTCGGTATTATTTATTTTTACTTCGCTGACAGCTAAATCGAGTGGAAACTCTGAACCATTTTTACGAATCCCGACAATTTCACAGCCAATACCTATGTTGTTTTTAATCTTTGTTGCTAATTTATTATTAATAGAGTTGCCATGCTCACTGTAATAATGCTCTGGTACCAGCATTTTGATATTTTGACCAATGACTTCGACATTGTCGTAACCGAACATTGTACGTGCGGCTTGATTAAATGTTTTAATTTTACCTTTATTGTCTATGGTGATAATGCCGTCAACAACATTCTCAATAATAGCTGATAACTTATCGGTCTGTGTCTCAATTTCCTGTTGTAGTTTGGCGGTAAAGCTTTGTTGTTTAATGGTAAAAGTGTTTATCATGCCATATAAAATACGAAATTCGTCATGTACTGATGAGGTATTAAGGCGAATCGATAAATCCCCTTCTTGCAGGCGTTCTGCAGCCTCTGCAAGGTTAAGTACTGGCGCTATAATTCTACGAGAAACAAAGCACATAATTAGTGCCAGTGAAATTATGCCTATCCCTAAACCTACAAGTAACATTTGATTGAGTGATGCTTGAATATCAGCAAAAACAACATGCTCAGGTACTCGCTGTACTAATAACCAATACCGTGTTTTATCAAATGGGGAGAAGTAAATTTTATCAAAACCGAGTATTTCTTCAACGTCGTTAAAACGGCGCATAAATTGGTCATTTTCATTGCTCAAAGAAGCGAGTTGCGGGTAGTCTTTTTGAAAGTTGTAATTTAGCCCTTTGTCTTCACCAAAGGTTTTTTCTGTTTGGTTATGTAAGATATAATTTCCTCTTTCATCCACCATAAACTGAGACGTTCCTTGGTTAATTAGTTTAATATCAGCAAACAGCTTTTCTGTTGCTAGGTTAATAACAATAATACCTTGTACTTGGTTATTTTCTGAAAGCACGGGTGCTGCAAGCCTTAAAACAGGTTGATGAGGAACTTGAATAACACCATGTTCACGATTAAGGGAGACATTAGAAAAATAGACTTGATCATGTGGCATTTTAAGGGTTTGAATAACATAAAGCTCATTGGCTTTATTTTGAAGTAAATCGTCACTCACCACTTCTATTTGATTAAACTCACCCGTTTGAACTCTGACTATTTCATCACCGTTATCGTCAATATAACGAATTTGTAAATATTCTATTTTATTGGCAATAAATGCTGAAAAGATGCTTTGCAGGCGCTTTTTCCATGTAATTAATGAATCGCCACTTTGTGGATCAACCCCATTATTCAATTGGGCACGTAAAATAGCCTGAAGTGCGGGTACTTCTTTTAATGACAAGAGTGTATTTTGATGGCTCTTTAATGAGCCTTGAATAATATGGTTTAAAACGTCTAATTTATTTTTTTCTAACTCTATGGCTTTGCGTTCGGCAACTTGTTGAGATTGTAGGTAACTTGAAAGACTTGTAACCAAGAGAGAGGTGACTAGTATAAATGCCAAACCAAGAGTGACCTTGCCTCGTAATCCAAATTGAGACTTTTTGTTCATAATTTATCTCTTTGATTTTTCTTTATAAAGTGAATCCATCACATACAACCCCTCAAAAAATGAGTACATCTTAACAATAGTACAAAATAGTTGAAAAGATAATAAAAATCTACTCTCAGCGTTATATAGTGACTATTAATACATGAATTATATGAGTCAATAGATATTTCCCCTTTACTCAAGATCAAACGAGTAATAAATATCAGTAGATTTTTCAATACCGCTAACAATTTCTAGCCAAAAACGATTAAACATGTACATTCTTACGGTGAGTTCATTAATGGGTTCATAAACACCAATACCATATTTTAAATAAACACGGTTACCTACATAACCACTGACTGTGGCTTGCGTTTGTTCACCCACGCCTTCAGTATCAATGGCAAGGTTGTTAATTAATGGTAATTTTTCAATTTGTTCAAATAAACCAATATTATTAGTGATACTCATTCCCACCAATAATCCCGCTGCGGTGGTGCTGTTTCCTGTATCAGCGTCTAAACCTCTACCTCTTACAAGATATGATAGTATTTCAGGCGTTTGCATTGTGGGTGTTGAGTACAGCTGCATAGATAATGTATCGGCTAAGCCAGCTACTTGAATGCCAACAGTAATATCTTCCGCTTGAATTTTTTTGCTGGCGCGCAAATCAATATAAGGATTATTTGTTGGTCCATTAAATGTAATGTCACCTTTTTCTATTTGTAACTTTTGCCCATACGCTTGAAAAACGCCATTGTCGGATTGAATGCTGCCAAAGAGCTGTATAGGCTGCTTTTCTTGCTGACTTATTTGTAACTGTCCAAATAAGTGGCTTTGTAACCCTTGTCCGCTAACGGTAAAGGCTTTTGCAATATTGACATTAACGTTAGTTTTTATATTGATGTTAGTGGTTTTTTTTACTATTGCTTGACCATTTTGGTCGACAATAATAACGTCATCACTCAATGGCACACTATCTTCAGGCAGCTTATCAATATTATAATTCCCTTCGAGTACATCAATATTACCGCTGACGGTAAGTACATCTTTAGCATACAAAAAATTTAAACTTGGTGACATATTCATGATTAATTGGGGGGGGAATACCAATGGTATTGCTTTTGCGCTTAAATCTAGGTTGATAGTTAAGTCATCTTGCCATGACAATTGTCCCGTTATATTTGCTCTTTTATCTTCTAATAAAAAATGTCCGTTTAATATTGCTTTATTGTTATGAATACTTAAGTCGGTTGATAAGTTATCAATAACATTGGCATTTTGTTCTAGTTGTATTTTACCATTATTGAGTTTGATATCCCCGTTCATTATGGGCGCTGCTAATGTACCGCTAATGGCAATATCTGTGGTTAATTTACCCTGTAAGTCGACCACTTTGCTTAACATTGATTGAAAAGGTTGTAAGTCTACTTCGTGCAATATTATTTGGGCGTCAACGGGAAAATCATCAACTAATTTCATTACTGTATTACTATTGATCAGTGGTTGGTTATTGATATCAATTAATTGAATTTTATTTGTTAGTTGTTGATTGTTGAGTACAAATGAAAAAGCACCTGTAGACCATTGTGATAAAGTATGTACATTAAATTCATCGCTGACGGTGATATAACCAGGTGATAAATAAAAATCAGCTTTGGTGTTTATTGATTGCTGTGGTGACCATGTTATTTTAACATCACCATTAAGTTGGCTAATTATATCAAACTCTTTTGGTAAGAATAATTCGTCAATAACTTCAATATCAACCGTTATTTGAGCGGTGATTTCTCCAATATTGCCAATAATAGCCTGTTTAGGTAAGCAAGCACTTACACCTGATGTTTTCCAACAATGACTGGCGATTGTGCCGCGTCTTTTGGCTAAGTCAAAGTTCACAGCAAAAGATTTATTGCCTTCTAAGGCTGAATTTTTATACGTTAAGATATTTTTTTCAATAGTGCTATGCCACTTTGTGAAACTGTTATCAAAATGCCCCGTCAATTCAAGTTGTCCACTAATATCACCTAACCAATGGGTTTGAAGTTGGTGTTGTGTAGCGTCACCTGACAGTTTAAGTGTGAAATCACTCATTTCAATGCTGTGGTCTTTATTGATCCATGTTAGTTTTTTATTTAAAAGGGTTAACTCAACTTGATGATCTAACATAGGTGAATAAACCCCATTAATATGCAAAGTATCACTATGCCACTTTGACCAATTAAATGCTGAAGCAATTGTACTTAAGCGAATAGTTGGGTTGTCTTTGCTTCCTTTGATTGAAAAATCGCTGCTAAATGTACCTTGTATCTCGCGATACCATAGATTCACATTATTTACTTTTACATTACCTGTAAGATCCCAAAATGTGTTATCTGCGGAGATCAGTGTTAATTCACTGTTATTTGCGCTAATAAATAGTTTTCCTTGGCTAACATGGCCTGAAGGGGTTAAACCGATATCACCTTTTATTTTGAATGGTGTATTGTTGAATGAGCCTGCAATATCGGTATCTTTTATGTTGGCATACCATTCTTTTTCTGACCATGCCCCTGCACTAGTAATATGCCCTTGTATTCGACCTGATATGGTTTCAGGCATGTTTAAAGTAAAGCTATCCATTTTTGTTTGCTGCTCTAGCATTTCAGTTAGCTTTTGTATGTTAATTATTGGCAGTGAAATACCCGTTGAATGCATTGATAATTGCCAATTAAAATCTGATGGTAATAATGTAATGCTACCTTGTAAGTTTAATTGGCTGGCAGAATCATGCTCATCTATCAGCAATTTTTTAATGTTTAGATGCCCTTGTTGGTGTGTTGCGGCAAGTTTTACGTAAGCATTATGGTAACCGTAACTTGATACGGAGCTAGTTAGATCAAGGCTTTGTGTTTGTATATTACCCGACAACGTTAAAGACAACGCAGAAGGCTCGGCATATTGGGCTAAAGATAAGGGCAGTGGTATATTATCAGCGTCTATGGTGACGCTAAATGGTATGTCAGGATTAACTAAATTGATATTTGCTTTACTGCTTAACGTTAAACTGTCTGTGCTAGTTAGTTCAATATCGAGGTTTTCAAGTGAACCTTGTAATGATAATTGTAGCCTTGTATCGTCTATTTCAGGCCATTGTTTTAATTGGTGAATATGACTAATGAGTTTGCTGTTTATTTGATAAGGCGCTGTTAATTTAGCCTTTGCAGTAAGCTCAGTGATTGAAAACATTGGTGTGGTTGTTTTAAATTCACGAATGCGAAGATCAGAATTAAACCAAGTGGCACTAAGGTGGTTATTGCTTGATTGCCATAAATATTCTTGTTCTTCTACTTGATTATTTTTAGCAATGTCTAGGCTATTAACCTGAAGTTTTTCAATGTTAAGTGACAGGGGGAAATTAACATCAGGTAATTGTGCAACAGCATTAGTTAATGAGGAAGTGAAGTTCTGAGTGTTTTCTGACGATTTTTGTGTATCGTTTAGGTGTACGGTTAACTGCTTAACAGAAGGGTATAATAGGGTAAATTGGCTTTGTCTAATTACCATCTTTGTCTGTAATTGATTAGCATAAATATTTGTTTTATTTAGGCTAATGTGTGCTTTGTCTAAAGTAACTGTATTAATATTAATGGCGAAGGGCATTTTAAAAAGCGTGGTTGCTGTTTCTACATTACTTGTCTTTGTTTCGGTGCTCCCTTCACTGCTTGTATAACGCAACGCTAACGTTTTTGCTGAGGCAGATTTTATACATAACGTTTTTTTCCACACGCAAGAAAAATCAACCCGTGTTTCTATGTCGCTAATGTTAATATCAAGATGTTCTAACGCTATGTGTAGGTTGTTTAATTGCAGATCGCGAATTAATGAGCCACTACGGTAATCAACCGATATTGGGCTAAACGTATTTATAATGGCTAGCGTTACCTGAGTTCCCCAAGGAGTGGTTAATAAAATAGTGATAAAAAACAGGGTTATTGCCAAATACTGAGTGATTTTATAGCTTAGACGACGCCAACTCATAATTCAGCTCCTAAACTAATATGCAAACGCCAACTTTTATCATCGTCATCAATTCCGTAGGCTAAATCGAATTTAATGGCACCAACGGGTGACATATAATGTATACCAGTACCTAATGAGTATACGGGTTCAAATTCGCCTTGATCAGCAACACTGCCTCCGTCAGAAAAAAGTCCAAGCCGCCACTTATCATTCAAGTAATACTGGTATTCAATGCTTGCCAGTATTAGCCTTGTGCCCCCAACAACAATAGGAACCGCTTTTTCAGAATCTGATGATGAAGGAATTGTTGAACCAATAGACTGATAAGCAAAACCACGAATGCTTTGATCTCCCCCCGCATAAAAACGTAGTGAAGGGGCTAATTCAGCATCTTTATCAATATAAATAGCACCTAGTTCTGCTCTTGTAACCAAACGATGTTTAGGTTTTAGGGTAGTAATATAACGCCATCTGCCTTGAAATCTGAAGAAACTATTGTCTGAACCTGCGTTTAAATGTGCACCTTCTATATTATAAGTTTGCCTAAACCCTGAGCTAGGGTCTAACGCAGACCCTTTGCGAGTGGTTTTAGACCAAGTAACACCTGGTATAATGTAGCGTATGTTATCTTTTTCAGACCAAATAATATTGGGTTTTATATCATCAAGGTCATAATCCCATGACTCTTTGTGGTAGCGAATATAAATTTGTCTATTCCAGTTGTTTTTACTGGTTACTCGTCCCATTTGAGCTGAATAAAACTTTGTGGTGAAATCAGCATAATCTTCATTTTCTACGGTTAATTTAAAGCGCAGCACATCTTCAAAAGGATGATTGATGGGGATATTGTAAATAAACTTTCCCGTTGGATTTAAAGCAGAGTATTCTAATTTTGTTTCTTGATAATGCCCATATTTATTAATGCGTGGTGTGCGCCAACCTGCAGATAAACGAAACTCTGTATCAGTGGCATAACCAATACCCAAATCAAACTGATGGCTTTTTGCGGGCGTTAATGACACCTGAATGGGAACTGTGTATTGATGTGTAGTTGAGTTTGCTATTTTCTCAGCAGGCACAGTAATAACATTGCTAAAATACTGAGTTGATTGTAGCTGATATTGCAATTTGTGCAGCTTTTGCGCGCTATAATAGCTATCGGCTTCAAAAGGAATTAAATTGGAAAATAACTCTGGTGTTAGATCAAATGCATCGAAAGTAATATCACCAAATTTAAACCTTGGCCCGCTGTCATACAGTATTGTAATGTCTGCTAATCGATAATCATCTTTGATGGTAATATTACTATTTGTTAAAACGCCATTGAGATATCCATGTTGTTGACCTAGTGACAATAAATTAGCTTTTAGGGTTTCATATTTACCATGATGAAGTGTCTCGCCTTGTGTCAAGTCATGATTGTTTAGTAAGGTAGTAAATGCAGTATCATATTTTGCTTCTCCAACAATGCTAACGTTAATGCTATCGAGTAGAGTAGGTTTAGGTAATTTAATGGTAATAATTAGGAACCAAGGGTCTTTTTTTACCACAAGGGCGACACTTGCTTGGTAATATCCTAAGGATTGTAACGCTTTTTGTATATTACTTTTGGCTGAGTAAATAAAGGCAGAACGCTCTAATTCAGAGTCGGGCAATTTACCTAAATAAGAGAAAATGTTTTTTTTGACTGTATTGGGTAATTCATCATTAAGCGTAACGGATAAATTACTTGCGCACACAATATTAGCAACAGAAGAAAACACTAAAACCATGGCGATAGCTTTGATTTTATAACTAAAAACCACCCCAATTGCTTTAATGTGATCTATCATTAGCAAAATCATTAATGAGAAAATATTCCTGAAGATGTTTACTTAGTGATAAAGACCAGTTTATCTGATCTTTATACAATAACTCTCCTGCAAATATTACGCTATTAATGGTACTGTGACTACGATAATAAGAAAGATTAGTTATTAAGATGTTTAGCGTGAAAACGCAAGTGTTCTTCAATAAAACTGGCAATAAAGTAATAGCTATGATCATAACCTTCGTGCAGGTATAACGCTAAAGGATAATTGTTAGTTTTTGCCGCAGATTGTAAAGTTTCAGGTTTTAATTGTTCGGCTAAAAAGTTATCAGCTTCACCTTGATCTACTCTGATAGGTATAAATTCTGTTGCCTGCTTCATTAATTCGCTTGCATCAAATTGACGCCAAATATCTTTATTATTACCTAAATAGGCAGTGAAGGCTTTTTGCCCCCAAGGGCAACTTACGGGGTTACTGATTGGACTAAAGGCGGATATTGAAGAGTATCGCTCAGGGTTTTTCATGCCTATTGTTAATGCGCCATGTCCTCCCATAGAATGACCACTAATTGCACGTTTAGTTGATACAGGAAAAGTGGCTTCAACCAGTTTGGGTAGCTCTTCTACTATATAATCATACATTTGATAATGACGATTCCATGGGGCTTGAGTGGCATTAACATAAAAACCTGCACCTTGTCCTAAATCGTAGTTGTCATCATTAGCAATGTTATCGCCTCTAGGGCTAGTATCAGGCGCAACAACCGCCATGCCTAATTCAGCCGCAATACGTAATGCGCCAGCTTTTTGCATGAAGTTTTCATCTGTGCAAGTAAGCCCTGAAAGCCAATATAATACAGGAACTTTAGTGCCATTAGATGCTTGTGGTGGTAAATAAATAGCAAATTGCATAGCGCAATTTAATGTTTGGGATTGGTGACTATATTGCTTGTGCCAACCGTCAAAGCTTTTATTCATACTGATATTAACGAGAGAGCTTTCAATTAAATGGGTCATGATCACATAACTACCTTTTGTTCCGATCAAATCTATAATGATCAAAATGAATGTTAACTATCAAGTAGCTATTTAATAAAGGGCTACTTGATATATGAGATGTTGTTTCAAAAATATTGGAAAAGTGAATGCTTACTAAAAATGAACAACACTACGAATACTTTTACCCTCATGCATTAAATCAAACGCGTCATTAATACCTTCTAATGCCATAGTGTGAGTAATAAAATCGCTTAATTTGAATTCACCTGCTAAATAACGTTCTACATAATCAGGCAGTTCAGTACGACCTTTTACGCCACCAAAAGCTGAGCCGCGCCAAACTCGACCTGTGACTAGTTGGAATGGTCGAGTTGATATTTCTTGCCCTGCACCTGCAACACCAATGATCACTGATTCACCCCAACCCTTATGGCAGCACTCTAATGCAGAACGCATCAAGTTAACATTGCCGACACATTCAAATGAATAATCAACACCGCCATCGGTTAAGTCTACAATCACATCTTGAATAGGCTTGTCGAAGTCTTTAGGGTTAATACAATCAGTTGCGCCCAGCTTTTTTGCTAGCTCAAATTTACTTTCGTTAATGTCTATAGCAATAATTTGGCTAGCTTTTGCCATGGTTGCACCAATAACGGCAGATAGCCCAATGCCACCCAAGCCAAAAATGGCAACGGTTGCCCCTTCCTCAACTTTGGCGGTATTCATTACTGCGCCCATGCCTGTGGTAACGCCACAACCTAACAAGCAAACCTCTTCTAATGGCGCATCTTTATTTACTTTTGCTAACGAAATTTCAGGTAAAACAGTGTATTCAGAGAAAGTAGAACACCCCATATAATGAAAAATAGGCTCACCGTCTTTATAAAAACGAGTAGTGCCATCAGGCATCAACCCTTTACCTTGAGTTTCACGAATTTTTTGACATAAATTGGTTTTGCCAGATAAGCAAAATTTACATTCGCCACATTCAGGTGTGTATAAAGGGATCACGTGATCGCCAACTTGTACGCTAGTAACGCCTTCGCCAACTTGTTCAACAATACCGCCACCTTCATGGCCTAAAATAACAGGGAAAATACCCTCAGGATCTTCACCTGATAAGGTGAATGCATCGGTATGGCAAACACCCGAGGCAATCACCTTAACTAGTACTTCACCTTTACGCGGTAGCATTACATCGACTTCTTCGATTGATAAAGGCTGTTTGGGACCCCAAGCAATAGCGGCTTTTGATTTAATAAATTGATCTGACATAATAATTTCCATGACTAAAGTATGCTGATTATTATATTTGTTTCTTCAGTAATGATAATATAGCTATTTTGTAAATTACTTTTACATATAGGTAACAATCATGCAGTGGGAAGGTATTAGTGAATTTGTGCATGTAGTAGAGAGTGAAAGCTTCACACTTGCCTCGAAAAAAATGGCAATTTCTACGGCTCAGGTGAGTCGTCAAGTGAGCGCATTGGAAAATCGTTTAGATACCAAATTACTTTATCGCACAACACGAAAAGTATCATTGACCGAAGAAGGTCGTATATTCTATCAACACTGCCGTAGCGTGCTTGATGGCTTAGATGCGGCAGAGCGTGCCATTACAAATTTACAATCAAAGCCTCAAGGCAAAATAAAACTGACAGCGCCCATAACGTATGGTGAGAAGATGATCATGCCATTGGTTAATGATTTCATGAAGAAACATGCTGAGATTGAGGTTTTTGCTAATTTAACTAATCAAAAAGTTGCTTTAGTTGAAGAGGGTTATGATTTGGCTATTCGGCTTGGCAAGCTAGCTGATTCAACACTTATGGCAAAAAAACTGGGTAAACGTACCAATTATTTGTGTGCATCGCCTACTTATTTACAACAATATGGTATACCTCATACGCTGGCTGAGCTTAATAAGTACAGTTGTTTATTAGGTACATTAGATTATTGGCACTTTAGAGAAGCAGGTAAAGAAAAGAATATTCGAGTTACGGGCAGGTTACGCTATAACAGCGGCTATAGTCTAGTTGATGCTGCGTTGAAAGGCTTAGGCATAGTGCAGTTACCTGACTATTATGTTCAATCATATCTACAAAAAGGAGAATTAGTGACCATATTAGACAATTTTAGAGAGCCTGATGAGGGAATATGGGCTGTGTATCCGCAAAATCGACATTTATCACCCAAAATACGTTTATTAGTGGAATACTTGTCAAAACATATTAAATGAGCTCTGTATATTAGCGAGAGACTATTAATTAGCGAGAGTTTATTAATTTTTTTTCTTCGAAGACTTATGTTTTAATCGTTTTCGATAATTAGATTTTGCTAACTTTTGCAAATTTTCTACTTGATCACTTTCATCAATAATTTCACGCCCTAAAAAAGTTTCAATAACATCTTCAAGGGAAACCACACCAGCAGTTTGTCCAAAATGATCCTCAACAATAAATATGTGTTCATTTCTTTTAATAAACAAATCTAACAAGTTTAATACGGGTAAACTCTCCGAAACACGCCAAATAGGGGTAATAACTTTATCGAGGGCAAATGAACCATTACCTTGTCTTTCATGCTCATATAATGCCGCTTTTATTACAACACCTGTAACATTATCAATGGTGCCATCATAAACGGGTATTCGGGTAAAATTAGCTGTTTTATCATTAGAAATAGTTTCACTTACGGTGACATCTTTGGCTAAAGCGTGCACGACACTGCGTGGTGTTAAAATATCTTCTGTTTTAACTTCTCGTAAATTTAATATATTTTCAACCAGTTGGCTTTCTTGACGATCTAATGTGCCGCCTTTATGACTGAGTGCGGCAACAGTAAGTAATTCTTCTCTGGTAATAACATCAGGATTGCCTTGATTAAACATTCTGGTAACTAAAGAAGAAAACCAAACAAAGGGATAAACAAGTTTAACTAAAAAGGCAATTACATAAGCTGATGGAATTGCTAAATTACGCCAAAAGTTAGCGCCAAGTGTTTTAGGAATAATTTCGGAAAAATAAAGAATACTTAAGGTTAACAAAAAGGCAATTAATGTTTCTTTTTGTTCACCAAAAATACGTATGGCTTGAGCTCCAACACCAGCTGCACCCATAGTATGGGCAAACGTATTAAGAATTAGGATGCTTGAAATAGAATGGTCAAGCTTGTCTTTAACTTGCGCTAATTTCTTTGCACCTTTCTTTTTTTCTTTAAGCTTTTGTGCAACAAAGGTTGGCGTAACTGACAATAAGACAGCTTCTAAAATAGAACATATAAAGGACACGCCGATGGCAACAACAAGGTAGGTTATAAGTAAAGCCATAGAAGAGTTTTTTATATCCCTAATTAATAAAAAGTAAACATTCGCATACTACTATATAAAACCGTTAAAATGTTATTTTGTTACATGTGAATTATTGCTATTTTTTTATTTAATTCGTTTTAATTGTTGAGCGTTTATTTATTGTTATTGTATTCTGGGTATAATGATAAATAATCACACCAGGTACTAAAACTAGTATAATTAAACCGTATATCTGTTGCTTTATACCATTGAGATGCTTGGTCAGCTTGTAAACGAAAATAGAGTTTATGGCCATCGATTGCCACATAACAAATTAATGCTTTGCTGGTTTGGTTTGTTATTTGAATTTCAGCTAAATTATTAACATTGCGCTGATGCTGCACGCTCACCTTCGGCTGAGCGACAGCTGAATGAGTAAAAACAACAAAAACAAAACAAAAAAATATTTTCAACATCATAGGTTTGTTAGTTTAGCCTTGTATAAGAAGTCATTAAATAAAAACTACCTAATTAACGTAGTATTAGTATCGAACAAGTATTTTGAAATATCTATGGATTTCATGTTTTTTATAAACTTTTTTTACATTTAGCATTGAAACCGAAAACAGCTGTCTCCATAACTTATGGTACAAAGAGAAAGAACACAGTAATTAGTTTCATTCAATTACACTATTATAAAAATGTGCCCTTACATTCAAGCATTGTGAGAATAGTTGCACCAAACAAGAGAAAAAATTATGGCGAACTTCGTTCCAGTAAAAAAAGAACAACATCAAAAGTTAAAGCTTGCTAGTACACGCAACATTGCACACGTTGCGGGGCAGCACATAATTCCTGTTGCTGCTGTTGAATATGCGCAAGCGTCTGCAAGTTTTCCTATCGTATTTGTTAAAAATCCTGATTCAGACCGTTATCGTAGTGTGGGTATGTTGGGCTTAGAAGCGGGTGAAAATTTATATTATCAAGATGATAAATGGCTTGCTTTATCAATGCCACAAAGTATCTCTATGGTGCCTTTTTCATTAGGGCTTGATCCAGAAAAAGAAAATACCCTAACAGCATGTGTTGATATTGAAAGCGAATTTATCGGTGAAGATAAAGATCTAGCGTTGTTTGAAGACGACGGTAAAGAATCTGAAGTACTTGTGAATGTACAACAAGCATTAGGACGTTTGTATGATAATGAACGTATGACAGAAAACTTTATCAAAGAAATGCAAGACAACGATTTATTGCAAGAACTTGAATTAAATATTGCATTGAGTAGCGGTGAGAAAAAGAAATTAGTAGGTTTGTTCACCATTAATGAAGAGAAAATTAAAAACTTATCAGATGATAAAGTAGTAGATTTTCATAAGCGTGGCTTATTTGTGCCTATTTACTCAATGTTGGGTTCATTAACACAAGTGAATCATTTAGCTCAGTTACGTAATCGTGTATCTGATGCAAAAGTTTCAGGCGTTCAAATTGTTCCCGTTAGTCAAAATGCTGCGAACGAAAGCTAATTATTGAGTATTATTACCTTATTTATTTTGTAAGTTACGAAAATTATTAGGTTATATAATCGATACATATAAAAAGGAGCGTTGGCTCCTTTTTTAGTTTTTAATATAAAATAAACTAAATTCCTTATTTCGATACGGGCTTTGTTATGCTAATTTAAAAACATGAAGTTTTTGACAGTGAAAAACAATGGACGAAAATAATAAGCTATCCAAGGAAATGGAAGAAAAAATACAGAACCTAGCAAGTGATGTATTTATTCACGTAGAAGAAAAACTAACACAACTTATGTGTACAGTTACACAAAAAGAGCCTACTAAATCAACAACCATTGAACAAGAAAATACACACCTTAATGCGGCTTTGCTTGAAGAACAAAGGCAAACAGCTCGCCAGAAAAAACAACTTGCTGAGCAAGATAAGGCTCAACAAGCGATAATTGCACAGCAAGAAGCAACTGTAGTTAACCAACAAAAGCAAATATCGGCACTTAATGAAAAGCTAATCGCGAATACGAAGCAAGAGCAGGTATTAATCGGGCGCTTAGAACAAGTTGAAAAACAACGACAAAAAAGTGAAGAAAAATCACAGCAAACAGAACAGCAACAAGCTGCAATATTACTTGAGCAGAAAAAACAAATTTCAGAACTTACCCAGCAACTAACAACCTCAGCGAAAGATTTGGCAGAAATAAAAAAACAACATGATCGCCAGCTCAATAATTCAACAGATGCGCTAGAACAAAAATTAATGCAGGCTACAACACAGTTGCAACAAGCTCAGAATGAAATAAGTGAACATAAAAAAGCGTTTAATCAATTAAAAGATGAACAAATTCAGTTGAAGGAACAACATATGCAAGAACAAAACAACTTTTTAAGCAAAGCAGAAGAACAGCAGAAAACACAAACAGATACACAGCAAAAACTCACACAATTAGAAAATAAGAATAAAGCATTGGTTAATAATCTGCTTTCAGAGCAATCAGAGGTTAAAGCATACCAAAAAGAAATTGACTCGCTTAAATCACAAGTTAAATTAGCGCAAGAAGGGCAAGATGTTGTGCTAAAAAGGTTAAATGCTAACCGAGAAAAACAAGAAAAAGAAAACGATCAAGTGCGAGAAACAATAAAATATTTACGTGATGAAAACAGTGAATTAATTACTCAATATAATCAGAGTAAAGAGCAATATCTTGAACAAATTCATGATCTAGAAAGTCAACTCACAGAATACCGGTTGAAATTTGAGTATGCGCAAAAGCAATTGTCTAAGAATGCCGTGTAATGCCTGCCATTCCATTGAGAAAACAAACATAAATTGAAGTGGTTTGGCTAGGGTTCCTCGTTTATAATGCCAGCTTGTTATTATTTATTTGAAACGAGATCTTATTTGGCCATTTATCTTCCTTTCACAAAACTAAGCCATTGGCATCAGGTTGCCTTTGCTAGCGCACTGTTAGAGCGTATGTTACCAAATTATCAAATGTTCAGTGAAAGTAGCCACTTTGGTGACTTTGCTGTACTGCGCAACCAACTTGATTTGGTATGGCAATGGCTGGATAAAAAAAATCAAATTAAAATTAATATTGAAGCTCAACTAACCAAATTAGAAGAACAAACTCCTGATCCTCAAGCATTTGACTTTTTTGGTGTTTTTCCTGCGCTTGATGTATGTATGGCGATGATGTCTTTATTGCAGCTTATTCAGTCGCACGGTAAAGATAAAAATCATGAAGACATTAGTAGTGTGAGTCGTTTATCTGAAAACAGCGTAAGTTATTATGTTGAACTGCTATTGATTGATGAAGGCGTAGCAGAAATAGACTCTTCCCAAATAGAAGCTCATCCGTTAGCCGTTTGGGAGAAGGAAACGCAAAATGAATTATTTGATTTTTTAAAATTTTCTGCCGAAAGCAAACGTACATGTCAGTTAGCTAAAGAAGTGGTTTTGGCAGAAGGGCTGTCTAATTTGGGTATTGAAATAACCTAGTGTTACATTATTATTTAAACAGAGTACGCCGCGGCCAACATGCATATAATACCCAGAATACTGATTGAAATTTAAAAACTAGTAACCAATGATTTTTTTGAATTGAGTTTTCATCGCACGCCAATGTGTTATCGGTATTTGGGGCGCTTTTTGTATTACCTGTGCAAAGTCTTGCATAGACAAGTTAACCTCACCACCATGAGCTAAAATGATACTCGCTGCTTTCAATTTAGCTATTTTTTGTAATGAACAACGGTAGCGTTCAGGGTAAAACACTGGAAATGGAGGAATAAAACCTTTTCTAGTTGATACAATTAAATCAGCAACATACACCTTGTTACTTGGTAAATGGTGCAGTGATAAATCTCTGTCTGTATGGCCTTGTGTTGTTATTGCTTGCCAATCTTCAAAGCCCGGTAAACTATCCCCGTCATTTAGCTTATAGTCGGGCGATAATTTACTTGAATACCATAACCAACGTTGAGACTGTTTTTTCTTATTGGCTACCCAACGGGTTAATAGTAAATCTGCAATGTGCATTAATTTTCCATCTACACCGCTATACCATTGGCCTTTTACATTAGCGCTTGCAATTTTACAGCCTGTTATTTTACGTAGTTTATTTGCTGCGCCTGCGTGGTCAGGGTGCATATGCGTGACAACAATTAACTGTAAATCAGATAGTGGTTTTTGTAATGTATCGTTAATAAAGTGCTTAATTAGCGATACATCTGCACGGCTACAGCCATCTAGAAGCAATAATTTGTTTGTATATTCAGCTAATAAAATAGTTTGAATATAGCCTTCAAATTGATGAAGCTTAATCATCATTGTGTAATGCCGTTGTATTGATACAAGCGATAAGCCACTTGCCCAGCAATTTTTTCTTTTAATAAATGCCAATTGTGTGGAAGCGGTTGGCTACTTTCAGACTCCATTTCTATATACACTAATGCTTGGTTGTTTAACCAACCTTGCGCCAATAATTCACAAGTTTGCGCAACTAAATTTTGTCTAAAAGGGGGATCAATAAAAACAATATCAAAGGTGCTTGTTGCTGGCGCTTTTAGAAAATCTAAAGCATTGTTATGAACAATATCTACGTTATTAGCGTTTAGTAACTGTTTATTTGCTAATAATTGCTTGGCGGCATTTTTATTTAACTCAACTAATTTCACCGTTGCAGCACCCCGCGAAAGCGCCTCAAAACCTAAACTACCAGCACCAGCGAAGCAATCTAAACAATGAGTATTGTGAATATAAGGCATTAACCAATTAAAGAGTGTTTCTTTCACGCGGTCTGTTGTTGGTCGTAAACCATCGGCCATCAGCACAGGAAGTTTTCTGCCTCTATGCTTACCTGCAATAATACGAATATTGCCTGATGCCGCCTTTTTATTTTGTTGTTTTCGCGCTTGATTCATATCACTGACAGTTATCATTATTAATGCTAATATAGCGGCAATTTTACACCATAATGATATTGAAGCGAACTGAAACCTTCCATGGTATTCGCTTTGATACATCAATACTGTTAGGTCGAATCAAGTGTCGAAGAAAAAAAAAGGTATGTTTTCCTGGTTAGGCTTTGGTCAGGATAAGAAAGATCAAGTGATTGAAGATGAAAATACTTCACCAGAACAAGTTTCCAATGATCAAGCGCAAGAATCTATAAATGAGGGATCGATTAGCGAACCCATCGTTAATGATGTGGTTGCCGAGGCGGACATACAAGATCCAGAAACAACGGCAACATTAGCGCAAGAAACAGAACAAGCGTCAACACCAATGTCAGAGCCAACGTCAGAGTCAGCATTAGATCACGAGTTGAGCACACTTGACGAGAGTGCATCTGATGATGCGGAATTAGCACAAAATACTTCTATAGCGACAGAGCAAAATCCTGAGCCAACATTAACAGAAGTTCTTGAAGCTGAATTAAAAACTACCGCAGAACCCGTTAAACAACCTGAAAAGCCTAAAGAAACTAAGCTTGGATTTTTTGCGCGCCTCAAACAAGGTTTAAGTAAAACTCGCCTTAATTTAGGCGGTGGCTTATTTGACTTGTTTAAAGGTAAACAAATTGATGATGAGCTATTTGAAGAGCTAGAAACTCACTTGTTGTTAGCCGATGTTGGTGTTGAAACCACCATGAAAATTATTGACTCGTTAACTAAAAGTGCAAATAGAAAACAGTTAAAAGATGCTGAAGCATTATACGAGTTACTAAAAATTGAGTTAAAAAAGGTTATTGAAAATGTAAGTCAACCTCTTGAAATACCTGAAAGTGACGAACCATTTGTTATGTTAATGGTAGGTGTTAACGGTGTAGGTAAAACCACAACGATTGGCAAGTTAGCCAAACAATTTCAAGCTGAAGGTAAATCTGTTATGTTAGCGGCAGGCGATACGTTTAGAGCTGCAGCAGTAGAGCAATTGCAAGTATGGGGTGAACGCAATGACATTCCTGTTATTGCTCAGCATACAGGTGCAGATAGCGCTTCGGTAATTTTTGATGCGATAAGTGCCGCTAAAGCACGCAAAGTAGATATTATTATTGCCGATACCGCAGGACGATTACAAAATAAAGCCCACTTAATGGAAGAGCTGAAAAAAGTTGTTCGGGTAATGAAAAAACTCGACGTTAATGCTCCCCATGAAGTCATGTTAACCCTTGATGCTGGCACAGGTCAAAACGCATTAAGTCAAACCAAATTATTTGATGAAGCTGTTGGTTTAACTGGGTTAACAGTAACTAAATTAGACGGAACCGCTAAAGGTGGTGTTGTTTTCGCTATTGCTGATAAATACAATATTCCTATTCGCTATTTAGGTGTAGGGGAAGGTATTGACGATCTTCGTCCATTCAATGGAGATGATTTTATTGATGCTTTGTTTGCTAAAGAGTAATAGACTAAAAAAATATTTTAAAAACAAACCTAAAAATAATAATTATGATTAGCTTTCACAATGTTAATAAAACTTACCCTGGTGGTTTTCTTGCTTTAAAGCAAGTTAACTTTACCTTGCAAGCTGGTGAAATGGCCTTTTTAACGGGGCATTCAGGAGCAGGTAAAAGTACGTTGTTAAAACTAATATCTATGATGGAAAAACCAAGTTCGGGTAGTATTTTGGTCAATAATACTGAGCTTGCAACCATTCAATACAATCAAATACCCTATGTACGCCGTGGTATTGGTATGATATTTCAAAGCCATAATTTATTAAAAGACCGTACCGTTTTTGACAATGTTGCTTTACCGTTAATTATTGAAGGGGTCAGCCACCGTGAAATTAAAAAGCGTGTTGAAACTGCATTAGACAAAGTGCATTTAAGCGCCAAATTAAAATGCTTTCCGCATATGTTGTCTGGTGGTGAACAACAACGTGTAGGTATTGCTCGTGCTATTGTCAATAAGCCGCCAATTTTACTTGCTGATGAACCTACAGGTAATTTAGATCCCAAATTATCACTTGATATTATTAGTCTTTTTGAAGAATTTAACGCAGCAGGGGTAACTGTATTAATTGCTACGCATGACCTTGGCTTGATAGCACGAATGAAATATCGCACCTTAACGTTAAAAGAAGGTACCATGATAAACGACGGTATTGTTGAAGGTTTACAAGCACAAGGTATTGCGTATGAGTAGTAATCGACACTCGAGTGGCCTAAGTCAGCGTAGTTCGCTATTACAACGCCTATTAACCTTGCCTATTCGTCATTTACAACAAGCCGTTGGCAGCTTAGGTGATTTATGGCGAACACCGTTTACCTCTATTATGACAGTATTTGTATTAGGTATTAGTTTGGCTTTACCTGCTACATTACATTTGTTTGTTAAAAATGCTGAACAGGTTAGTGAACAATGGGACAGTGCCTCGCAAATTACACTATTTCTGAAATTATCCACGAGTGACAAAAGTGCTCAAAACCTCGTAAAACGTATTAAGTTATATACAGAGGTGAGTGATGTGCATTATATTTCTGCCAAACAAGCGCTTAAAGAATTTAAAATACTTTCGGGTTTTGGCCAATCCCTTGAGTATCTTGATGAAAATCCGTTACCTGCCACTATCTTAGTTACTCCAACTGAGCGTTCCAGCCAACCAAGTGCGGCCAATGAATTATTGGCAAAGCTAAAACAAGAACATGAAGTAGACCAAGGTAAGTTGGATCTAGAATGGCTAACGCGCCTAGAAGCAATAGCTCAGTTAATTGAAGATATTGTGATGGGTGTGGCATTACTTTTATGTACATCAGTTGTGCTTATTGTTGGGAATACTATTCGCTTAGCTATCCTCAATCAAAAAGAGGCGATAGCGGTAATGAAATTAGTTGGAGCCACCGACAGTTTTATTCAACGACCTTTTTTGTATAGCGGTGTTTGGTATGGTATTTTCGGTGGTATATTATCTTGGTTAGCCGTTACATTACTTGCCTACCACTTAACCAGCGCTATCAGTAACCTAACAGACCTATACCAAAGTAACTTTCAGCTGCAAGGTTTAGCCTTAAACGAAGCACTATTGCTAATTGCTGTAGCAGTTATTTTGGGTTTAGTGGGGAGTTATATTTCAGTACGAAAACACATACGTGCGATTGAACCAAATGCCGAGTAATTTCTTTTTTCATTTACGGTATTTTAAGCAGGCTATCTTATTGTTTATAAACAATAAAATATATCAGCAATATTATTTAACATCTCTGTCATAAAAAAATTGAAAGATAGCCTTGTTTTGCCCTTTCTATTACGATAATGTTTGTGCTCGCTCAATCTTGACTGTATTGCCAATAATATAGTTAACACACTAGCATTATGTTATAATGGTGAGCACGAAAAATTATTTTGAGCAAAAAATTTTAGTAGAGTATAGAGGTTATTTAAATGAGTAATACAATGCAACTTACCGTACCACGAAGTGGCAGTATTGAATCTTACATGCAATCTGCATATAGCATTCCAATGCTTACTGCAGAAGAAGAGCAAGATCTCGCGACTCGCCTTTATGAAGAAAATGACTTACAAGCAGCACAAAAACTGATTATGTCGCATTTACGCTTTGTAATTCATATTGCAAAAGGGTATTCAGGTTATGGTTTAGCCCAAGCAGATTTAGTGCAAGAAGGTAACGTGGGCTTAATGAAAGCCGTTAAACGTTTTAATCCAGAGGTAGGCGTTCGCTTAGTCTCTTTTGCCGTACATTGGATCAAAGCAGAAATTCATGAATACGTATTAAAAAACTGGCGTATTGTGAAAGTAGCAACGACTAAAGCACAACGTAAGTTATTCTTTAACCTACGTAAAAACAAAAAACGTTTAGGTTGGTTTAGCAATGACGAAGTAAATACCGTTGCAGAAACATTAGGTGTTAGTACTAAAGATGTATTGGAAATGGAAAATCGCATGAGCAGCCATGACCAAGCCTTTGAACTATCTACCGATGATGATGACAACGCTAGTGCAGGTAATTTCTCACCCGCTTTATATCTTGAAGACAAGCAATCAGACCTTGCTGTTGAAGTAGAAAATGCGAACTGGGAAAGCCATGCTAATAATCGTTTATCAACTGCATTAGTAGCGCTTGACGAACGTAGCCAAGATATTATTAACACTCGTTGGTTGGCTGAAGATAAGTCTACATTGCAAGATTTAGCTGATAAATATCAAATTTCAGCGGAGCGTGTGCGTCAATTAGAGAAAAACGCTCTCAACAAACTTAAAAATACTATGGTGTTATAACATTATTTTAACCTAGTGCTTTATACACTATTTTAAAAACCAGCTTTTGCTGGTTTTTTTGTTTTTACGGTATAAGGTAAAATATAAAAGCCCTTATTCAATGAATAAGGGCTTTGCTTAGTGATGTAAATAGTAATGTAAAAACATTATCGTGAATTATTTTTCACTGAATGTTTCTCATTTAGCACACTAATATGAAGTACAACTAGTGTGAAGATTTAATGTGTTTTTGTCGTATAACGAAAAAAACCATCGCGATTAGCATCAAAAAAACTGTTGATGGCTCTGGCACACCAACAGAATTTCCATTTTTTACTGAATAGGTTTGCCCTATGGCATTTACAGCTAAAAAGTCATTGCCATAGGCATCGCCAATGGCAACCTCAG
The DNA here is from genome assembly GCF_053543955.1 of Colwellia sp. E150_009. Lineage (NCBI taxonomy): Bacteria > Pseudomonadati > Pseudomonadota > Gammaproteobacteria > Alteromonadales > Colwelliaceae > Colwellia > Colwellia sp. E150_009. The sequence continues at coordinate 72,592 of NZ_JBHFOM010000006.1, read as the reverse complement.
ACAAGTTGACAAAGCTCGCTCCTGTTCCAATAACATTAAAATCAATACTGGCCAGTACAAAACTGGTTAAACCATCTTGTGCAAAGAATAAATCAGAATCTAACGCATAGCTGATTTCTGATAGAAAAACACTGCCCAACGAAGAGATAATAGATTGGTCACTTGCCCAAAATGGGTCTGGGTCTACATCGAGTTTGTCTCCAAAGCTTGCTGAAATAAAGTCAATAACGGTGTTGTCAAAATTTAAATTAAATTCAAAATCACCCACTATTCTTTGAAATGTTGAATCAAGTTCGATCTCTGAAATAACGATATCTGCGCTGAGAACATCGCCAACATTATAGTCAGTATTATTTAATTCTACCGTGATCAAAGTTGCGTTAGCGCTCAATGAAAACAGAAAAGCGGTTAATAACATTGTTAATTTTTTCATTTTTATTTCCTCTTATTCTACGGCACAACGAGTGCGAGTACATAAAGACATCATTGCTCGAACATCTCTATTATTCACGCTGTTGTCGCGGTTGAAGTCGTATTTAATATCTAGTGTGTTAGTACTGCGAACCAGTGTGGTAAATTGGCGAATATCAAGTTGATCTATATCGTTGTCGCCATCAAAATCACCAACCAATTCTTCACTTGAATTTAAATTTAGCAACACAATAACGGGATCATGATCTGATGCTCTATAAGCATCGTCGCCATAGTATTTGGTTAATTGGTCAGTAGACTTGTATTCAGTGTTGTAATCAAATATGCGCGGTTCATCAGCGTTTATATGCCAGATAGTAGCATCAACAATTTGTGGCGCTAGGTCAGAAGATGCTAAAGCATGGTCTAAATAACCCACTTCACCTCCAAAACTATAAGAATAACCACCAATACCAAGGTGATCAGAAATTAAGTTTTTATAACCCTGCATGGTTATTGCGTTAATAGGATCTTCTTTACCATACGAATTCAAATCGCCAATAATAAGAATATCGCTATCAATTGACCCCGTAGGATTAGTGTTTAACCAACTAACTAAACTATTGGCCGCTTGTGTTCTAAGCTCGTTCCAACAGCCTTGACCATCGCTTTGATCCGCATTGTTTCCAGTAGCACTGTCACAACTTCCTTTAGATTTAAAGTGGTTAACAGCAATGGTTACTTCTTCATTGCTAGCAATTTCTTTAAAGGTTTGAACAAGCGGTTGACGATTGCCAAAATCAAATGGTGATTGTGATGTTGTTATGGCACTGCCCACCAAAGAAACAGTTGATGGTTTATAGATAAAGCCAACAGTAATTTCGTCACTGCCAATACCAGTTTGGTTTAAGTTTACATAGTTGTATGTATTGTTACCAAGCTGAGTATTTAGCTTATCAACTAAATCAGCGATTGCACTATGACTACCAAAACCATCATTTTCAATTTCCATCAAACCGACTACATCGGCATTTATGTCAATCAGTGCGGCAACAATTTTGTTACTTTGACGAGTAAATTCTTCTGCAGTATCTGCCCCCCTTGACGTTGGGAAACCTTGTCCAGTACCGTCACCATTAAAGTAATTGAGTACGTTAAAACTAGCGATTTTTAATGACCCTGCACCGTTAAATTCAGGGTTAGATGTTCTGACATTTGTTGCCATAAACTGAGGTGTTTGAGTAGGTAAAACACGGAATTCGCTAAAGCTATAGTCAATAACCCCAGTTAAGCCTGAAATGGTATCTCCTAAACGTAAAGTATTTTGATAACTTAACTCAGGCGCTGGAAATGGCACATTTTCAGGGTTTTGTGCGTTATTCATGTCATCCAGAATTATTCTGTTTCTACTGTTTTTATCTGCCAAGGCAATGGCTTGTGTTGTGCCTGCAGGATAAATATTAGTCGGTAGAATTAATCGACCGTTAGAAAGCGTTAGTTGGCCATACCTTGCTAGGTTATATGTGTCGCTGACAGACAATGTGTCTTCAAAACTCACTAACATGCCTTCAATGGCTTCCAAATCGTTTGAGCTTATTACTGGTAATGTCGCTACGGTATGATTAATAGCTTCACCAACACCACAATCTAAAAAGTCTGTGGTAGCGGTTAATTGTGTACGACCGTAATTTTCTTTAACTGTACCTTGAATACGTATTTTATTGCCAATGATAGGGAAGTTTTCAGAACTATCAGAGTAAACAAAAATTCCTTCTGATGTTGCGTTATTTGCATCTATATCAGTAGTTTCTTCTTGAACAAAATACCCTTTCAAACCTGGCACTACGGCTGTTACCACGCCTTCAATAGTCATTGTTTCGCCAATAACGGGGGATTCAAAGCCACTGCCCTGTATGGTATGAATTTTATTAGATTCATCATTACACACACCTAATGTGGGTTCTTCTCCAGTATCAGGCTCTGTGGTATCAACTAAATGATAACCTAAGAAATTGAATGTGTTACTTGGGTGAGATTCCCATTGTGCAGCTTTATCAAATGCATCAGTTCTGTCAGTATCTCCTGACGTCACTGAGGCTAAGCGCACCAAGGTGGTATTAGCTCCCCAAGATTGCTTAACTGCATAAATACCTACATTATCAATAATGTTGTCGCCATTAAGTAACTCTATGTAGTCATCGCCATTGAAATTAACTGCACTCGTAAATCGGTTAATATAGGGTTTTAATTCACTATCATCTGTTATTTGTGTTCCACCTAACACAATCACATCATGAGGCAATATTTCACCAGTTAAAGCATAAGTGCCTGTTGCTGTAGCGCTGCCATTAGAATATAGCTTAAAGGTATAGCCCGCTAATGAAATAATTTCACTGGTTGGGTTATAAATTTCGACAGCCTTGTTGAAACTACTTCCCTCAATATACTCTGAGATGTATAAGTCAATAGCTGTATCGACAGGATCAGGGTCTACAGGATCAGTGGGATCAGGTTCTACTGGACTTGAACCATCACAAGACTGTGAATACAGCATTGAAACCCATTCAGGGTGGTCAATAAAAGGGTTTCTATTTCCTTGGAACTCATAAATGCTGTCATTTCTGTTTTGTTCAAACTCATCGACAGGGTCAGCTTCGCTCCATGCTAACAAAGTACATAATTTTCCTAGCTTTGGTTCACCTGTAGAAGTTAAAGCATCGACTACTTGTAAGTCAGGTGTTACCGAGTCAAAGCCAGCATAACGAGTGTCCATATAGAACACAATACGAGCAACATCACCTTTGACTTGGTCACGAGGTTCAAACGAATCACTGTCAACTCGGTTTTCTGGTGATTCTGCTAATGGTGCATCACTATTATCAAAATCTAAATTGCCACGTGACGAGTTTACTGAGATATCTGTTGGTCTTAAATGATGAATATCTGTGTAAGCATAAGCACTTGAACTAGGAAAACCATGGCTTTTTGCCCAAGTATGTTCACGGTTCCAGTTATCTTGGTTTGTTGATTGACTACCACTACCATTAGCAAATTTAGGCTTAGTTATGCCGCGATAAAATAAAATAACATTATCAGCATTTAATGGGTCTTCATCGGTAACCGTTAAAGCAGTCCATACTTCTGAATAAGATAATTGTTTATGGTTAGCAGATATTACTTCGTTAATATCTGCTTTAATATTTTCGGCGCTGTCGTTTGCGTTAATTGCATCAATAACTTGTGCATAATAAGTTGCATCATTAAATTCAGCTGCATTGGCGATACGGCTCAAATCTGGGCAGTTAAAACAGGCATTGGTTACTGTTGCATTATTGCTGTTATCACCATTGTTGTTATCGCCGTCACCATTTCCGCTATTGGTGCCAGTAAAAGTTTGCCCAATATTCACATCACCAAAGGTATTTACACTAGCAGTTTGCCAAGTTGTACCATTAAACTGTAATGAATAACCAATAGGAGTGGTGCTCGTTTCAGCAACACCAATATCAGTACTCAATAAGCCATTTGCAGGACCATTTGTAGCAACAAGCGTTCCTTCATAACTTAAAAACTCAACAACATCACCGTTTGCATCAACTAAGGCAAGCCCGTCTGGTGCACCGTTTTGAAGTCCATTAGCAGGGTAGCTAAATTGAACCGCACCAAATCCATCTTGTTGATCTGGAATAACGCCTGAAAGTCCTAGTGCACTGTTATAGGTTGCACCGCCATTGCCGTTATATAAAACAACTTGCCATCCTGATAAATCAGTACCCGCTAAACCCGCGATTTCTATCGCTTCACCTACATCTCCACCAGCATTGTCATAATGAATTTCATTAATGAAAACATTTGCTGCAAATGCTGTTTGGGTAACAGAAAAGCAAAATGCTGAGATGAGCATTGCTTTTATTATCGGAGATTTTGGTTTTTCAGTTATCGTTATGTCAAGTGAATGTTTCTGCCGAAAGGCCAATCGTTTCTCTTGCATTGTGCTTCTCTCTGTATTGTTAAAGTGTGATAAAGCGACACTATATGTTTGGTTTTAAATGAATTATCTATGAAAAGATAATTTGTATTGTTTATTCGTTTTTTGTGTTTATATCCAAGAAGTTAGGATTAAACACCGCCTTTTTATTTAAAAAGGGATTAAATTCTAAACAACGAATGTTACTGTTTTGTTATTCAATCATGACAATTTTATAAATATTGACTAATTGGTCAAATGTTAATTGTCTGTAAAATAGGTGTTATTGATAAAATAAATCCAATTGGTTAAGCATATAAAGCTTGAATTTACTTTTTAAGTGTCGGAAATACTAATGAATAAACATATGTTTGTTTTTGCCAAAATCACACCATAGCCGAAATACTTTGAGAAATCAAAAGATGCAATTAAAGGGATTATGTTGCAGACTCGAGATGAACCTGGGTGCTTAGAGTTCACACTCCATGAAGATGGAATGGGTAGCTTGTATTTATACGAAGAGTGGATTGATGAGTATGCTTTGCAGTTACACCATAACATGGCCTATACAATTCACAATTAAGGTTTTTAATACTTATTGTTATTGATAGAGAGCCTGATAGAGATAGCCTTTATGTAAATGAAATAGCATCACGCTTAGATGTATCGCGGCCTGTACTGATAAGGACATTGAAAAGGCTAATTGAGGACGGGTTACTAATATCGAGTAATGACGAAACCGATAAAAGAGCAAAAAACATTGCGCTGATCCCAAAAGGAATTATCTGTTTATCTAAAGTTATCCCTGGATATTTCAAGGAAATAAATAAGTTAATGGAATAAATAAAGTGCAGTATTTAGATTTAGAATAGTATTCACGGCTTGTGTTAATTTGTAGTACTGTTAATTTTATCTTTGAAATCATAGTATGCACTGAGTGCATATTCAGTTCCTTTGAATTCAGAGACACAAATAATAAATTGACAACCTTAATTAAAAACATTGATATCCCTTTGCCATTTATTAGCCAAAAAGTCGATAAATGCCCTCACCACTGGTCGCTGATAACTGCGGGACAAGTATACAGCCCAAAGTGACATAACAGGCAACGGAATATTAGGCATTAGTTGCACTAATTCACCACCTTCTAAAAATGGATTTGCCAAGTCGCATGGCAAATAAGCAACCCCTGCACCATTGACTGCAGCTTTAACTAATACTCCGATGTCATTGGCTTGAATACTTCCTTTTACTGGTATAGAGAATAACTGCTGCCCTTCAATGAAGTTCCAATAGCGATGAGGTATATGAATTAAGCAATTATGATCAACAAGTTGTTGAGGTAGAGTAAGTTTGTTATGTGTTTCTAAATATTTTGGGGAGCAGCACAGTGCACTTGAGATACGCATTAATCGACGAGCAATAAAGCTTTCATCTGGTTGCTCAGTGTATCGCAAGGCAAGATCTATACGTTCTTCTACCAATAATGCATTTTTGTCTGACATTATAAGTTGAATGACAACTTTCGGGTTTTCTGCCGTGAACTCTGCCACCATGTCATAAAGTAAATTTTGTCCTAAACCTATTGGGCTCGCAATTCGAATTTCGCCAATTAGCTCTTCATTATGACTACGCGCCAAGCTTTCTAAACTAGCTGTTTCATTTAATATCCTTTCACAATGCTGTAAAACATCTAAGCCAGGTGCAGTTAAACTAACTTTTCGAGTGGTACGATGTAATAAACGAATATTTAACCAATCTTCCACTTCTTTCACATGACGAGTGACTTTAACTCGGTTTAAATTTAACTGTGTTGCAGCTTCGGTGAAGCTACCAGTGTTAGCGACTTCAACAAAACTTTTCAGGGCTTCAAACTTATCCATATCTATCTACTGTTTCACTCTATGAAACAATTATTTGCATAAATCGATATTTATTTCAATAAATATCGAGTTCATAATCAATTCCAAGATAAATAACCTGATGTTCGGGTTAAGCAAACTTTAAACACATTGGAGAATATTATGAAAATAGCAATTATTGGTGCAACAGGCTGGATTGGCTCAACTATTATGGCGGAAGCTTTAATGAGAAAACATCACGTTGTGGCCATTAGCCGCGAGGCAAATAAAATAACTCAAGCTGGCGTTATCACGCATTCAGTTGATTTAGAAAATGGTAATGGGTTAAAAGAAGCGATAGATGGGGCTGATGTTGTCATCGCATCCATAGGTGGGAGAGCTAAAGGCAATCATGGAATAGTAGCCCAAGCTGCGCAACGATTATTAAATGACTTACCCTCTTTTAATGCCAAGCGCTTAATTTGGGTAGGTGGCGCTGGAAGCTTAGAAGTTGCACCAAATGTTCAACTTGTATCGTTACCTGACTTCCCAGCTGATTATAAAGATGAAGCCATTGCCCAAGGGCAAGCATTAACCGTATTTAAAAATAGTAACAGTACTTTAGATTGGTTATTTGTGAGTCCTGCTGCAGAAATATTTCCTGGTAAACGCACAGGAAGCTATAGAACAGGCGGAGATAATTTACTTACTGACGCTAGTGGAGATAGTAAAATATCTGTTCAAGATTATGCAGTAGCATTATTAGATAAAGCTGAACAATCAATACATCATAATACGCGTATTGGTGTAGCTTATTAGTTTGCTGCTAATAAATAACTTAAAGCTTAAAGTAAAAAGCCGTTTTTAGGACGGTTTTTTGCGATCAATAAATTAACCCAACGTTTAAATAACCAATGTTATAAGTTATTCAGGTAGTAATGGTATAATTGTATTAAAGGTAATATTAAGAGTATGAAAGTGTTGAAATACGATGTTGTTGTAATTGGAGCGGGGGCTGCAGGTCTTATGGCGGCCTCGAAGTCTGGTGAAAGAGGAAAGAAAACAGTTATTCTTGATCATGCTAAGCAACCAGGTAAAAAAATATTAATCTCTGGAGGAGGACGCTGTAACTTCACTAACTACTACATAGAATCAGAAAAATACTTATGTGAAAACCCTCACTTTTGTAAGTCGGCACTTAACCAATACACTCAGTGGGACTTTATTGCATTGGTAGAAAAATACAATATTCCATATCATGAAAAAACATTAGGGCAATTATTTTGTGATGATTCCGCTAAAGAAATTGTAGCGATGCTTATTTCTGAGTGCGAGAAAAGCGCCGTTAATTTTAGTTATCAAACTGAAATACTGAGTATTGAAAAGCTAGTATCAGGTGAGTTTCTAGTAAAAACTAGTAAAGCTGATTATCAATGTCAAAGCTTAATTATTGCTACAGGCGGCTTATCTATGCCGAAGTTAGGAGCAACTCCATTTGCATACAAAATAGCAGAACAGTTTGGTCTTGAAATATTACCAACAAGAGCTGGTTTAGTTCCGTTTACATTAGATCCTGCATTAAAAGATGTCTTAGCTGAGGTTTCAGGTATATCCACTAATGTTATTGTAACAACAAACAACACCTCCTTTGCTGAAGACATGTTGATTACCCATAGAGGCTTATCAGGGCCAGCGATATTACAAATATCTTCTTATTGGAATCCTGGCGATATAGTTGAAGTAGACTTACTTCCTAATGAAAATATACAGAATATTATTACCCAGGCTTTATCTGAACAACCCAATGTATCTATTAAAAACTTGCTGTCGAAGCATTTTGCTAAAAGGTTCGTAGAAAAGCTGATGGATTTATTTGAAATTCCCAATTTACCTATCAAACAGCTTAACCATAAACAAGTCCAATCAATAGCAGATAATATTCACTCATGGAGAATAAAACCTTCGGGAACTGAGGGATATCGGACGGCTGAAGTTACTATTGGGGGACTCAATACTAATAACTTATCGTCTAAAACAATGGAAGTTAAATCAGTATCTGGCTTATATTTTATTGGCGAAGCTATTGATGTCACTGGATGGCTTGGTGGGTACAACTTTCAGTGGGCTTGGAGTAGCGGTTGGGTTGCAGGGCAAAATGCATGATTTTTATTTAAAACTTCCTTGAGAAATACCGACCGAGCATCGCGCGTTCTATTTTATATTTGACAACTGTGGTCACCAGATTCAGTTAGGATCTCGCGCTTTCAACTTAATCTTTTCGTTAGGTTGAGCACGAGAGTGAAGACGTCTGATAATTTCTCCATTGAAGGTAATAAGATCTTGCCCATTTTCATTACGGCTGAGATTTTATGCGTTACCTTCAGTCATTATGCTTGTACTACCTTTTTTAGCCATTTCTGCAAGGTCTTTATCTACAAAAAACAATGCATGACCATCATGACCAACTAAGTTTATTTTGTCTAAAATACTTTTGAACAAGGTTTCTTCTTCGTGTTGTTCAGAAACATACCATTGTAAAAAGTTAAAGGTAGAATAATCTTGATTGGTAAATGCTTGATGCGCTAAGGCATTAATTCTTTCAGTAATGTAGCACTCATGCTCATAGGTTTTTTCAAATACATCAGCTAGTGAGGTAAATTCATGCGGTGGCGCTTCTATTGCACCTAAAATGGGTAATGCACCTGTTTCACTTACATACGTGAAAAGACGTGTCATATGTCCCATTTCTTCATCGGCGTGTTTACGCATAAATAGAGCGGCGCCTTCAAAGCCTTTTTCTTCACACCAAGCGCTCATTTGTAGATAAAGGTTTGATGAATAAAACTCTAAATTAATTTGAGCGTTGAGTTGGGTAACCATTGTTGATTTTAACATGTGTAATCTCGTCTTTTATATCATAAGTGCAGTTGTATACTTTGACATAGATAATAATCAATTAACAACGTATTAGAGAATTTATCTGTATAATAACTGCGTTTATCTTCTGAACATATTTTTTTAACTAACAATTAATAAATCGCGATTAAATTTTAAACGTGTGTACAACATCTTTTAGGTGGTTTGTTTGTGTAACCATGTTGTCTAATGATTGTGCTGTTTCTTTCGCGCCAACGGCCGTTTGACTAGTTAGGTCATTTATTGCAATAATTTTTTTGTCTATTTCTTTTGCAACGGTGGTTTGTTCTTCTGTTGCTTTAACTATTTGGGCATTAAAGTTAACAATAGATTGAGCAGATGCCGATATGCGATTTAATGCTTCACCAACTTCTTCCGACCATGAAACGCTTTTGCCAACATTTTCGTGGCTGATAGACATTGATTGTGAGGTGTCTGAAACACCTGATTGTAAACGGAGTATTATTTGTTCTATTTCTTGGGTTGACTGTTGAGTGCGTTGGGCTAATGTTCTAACTTCGTCAGCGACCACAGCAAAACCACGGCCTTGTTCGCCTGCACGCGCGGCTTCAATAGCAGCATTTAGCGCAAGTAAATTTGTTTGTTCGGCAATACTTTTTATTACATCGAGTACAACAGAAATACCGTCGCTTTCTTTTGCCAATAGTTCAATCATTTTCATGGAATGGTCAATATTGGTTGAAAGTAACGTTATGCTTTCTAAAGAAGAAGCGACAAGTTGGTTTCCTGAGTTGGCTTCATTGTTTACTTGAATCGATACTTCTGATGCTTCTGCACTTGTTTTAGCGACTCTTTGCACACTATTAGACATTCGATTTACTGCTGTTGTAATTTGCTCTATTTCATTGCTTTGTAATGCAATGGCTTGGTTACTTTGGCTGGCAATATCATCGACTTTGGATGTTTGGGTAACCACGACGTCAGATGTATTGGTAACTTCACTAATGAGGTTACGAATATTATGAGTCATTTGGTTAAATGCCTCAGCGAGTTGCCCTATTTCATCGGTGCTTTTGGGCACTACTTGGGCGCTAAGATCGCCTTTAGAAACATCGCGCGCAACCATTAAAATAGAATCGATACCACGTCTAACCGACATGTTAAAGCCTAGCATTAGGTAACTTACAAAGGCTAAAACAAGTAAACAAGCAATTAAAAGTATATAAAAGTCTTGCAGTTGACTTGCGGCTCTTATTTGTAAATCATCTTCGATAGATGCGATGGTTTGCTCTAAAAAATCATTGATAATTTTTAATGCTGTTACACCGTGAGTAAAGTAGTCCTCCCAAGGTTGATCAAACATTTCATTTAATAGAATATCGTCTAATGCGACTACATCAAGTTGTAGTTGTTTTACTACGTTATGGCTAATGTTTTTTAATTGGTTATCGTTAGATAGTGGGTGTAATTTCAATTCTATATTTTTAGCGTCTTGTTCTAAAAAGACTAAGAGTTCATCAAACGCATCTAAAGATTGGCTTGATAAGCCGCCTGTTTTAAAGGCAATGCTAGCGAATCCTCTATGCATACCTTGGTGCTTGATGGCGAGTTCTAGCTCATCAATAATAAGTTTCATTAGAAAGAAGTTTTTTTCACTGTGGTCTCTAGACAAGCCAGTATCGTTAGCTATAGCACGAACAAGCCCCCAAGTATTCGATACTGTTTGATTGAACACTTCAAATTTTTCGGCCATGGTCATCCTTGTTGCCTCAGTTCTATGATCAACTTGGATATCATTAGTTAATTTTTTAATTAACGATAGGGTACTTGCATTGTTATTGTTTACGATCTTTCTTTCAACAGATTTCAATAGCTGAATATAATCAGTCTCTTTTTGTTGAATACGTTTATCAAGCTCAACATTTACGCTAGCGTTATCGCTACGTACTAATATTAAATCACGTCGTTCAGCTGCAAGTGATACTAAAGATAAAGTGCTACGTAATTCGGTTAAACCGTTTAATTCTTTTTCTGTTACTAGTTTAGCTTTATGTAGAGTATTTAATTGCATATATGCTAGCGCTAATAAAGGCACTAAGCATATTAGGCTGATTAGAACGAATTTTTGTAAATAGGTTAACCTGTTCATTAAATTCGTGGCGGGGCGTAAAATAATGTTCATTTTTAGTCTCATCAATACTTTAAGTTGTTTTTTTAGAATAATACTTAGCGTATATTCAGAAAGTATAGCAGGTTAAATTATCATTAAGTATAGTAGCCTATGTTATGATAGGCATAGGTGAAATCTATGTACATTCATAGACTTGTTTTTTTTATGGGGCTTAATTAATGCGTTTAATTATAGGTATAAGTGGTTCAAGTGGAGTGGTTTACGGCATTCGCTTATTGGAAATGCTTAAAAAGGTTGAAGGTATAGAAACACATTTAGTGATGAGTTCGTACGCACGGTTAAATATAAGTATTGAAACAGATTATACCCTTTCGCAAATTGAGGCACTTGCTGATGTGATTCATAGTAATAAAAATCAAGCGGCGGCTATTTCTAGTGGTTCATTTAAGGCGGATGGTATGATAGTTGCGCCTTGTTCGATGAAAACATTGTCTGCTATTGTGCATTCTTATGCTGACAGCTTAATTGTACGTGCTGCTGATGTAACGCTTAAAGAACGCCGTAAATTAGTATTAATGCCAAGAGAAGTTCCTTTGCATACCGGGCATTGTAAATTATTGTATGAAGCTTCTCAATTAGGCGCAATTATTGCTCCGCCTATGCCTGCTTTTTATAATAAACCTCAAACCGTAGATGATATTGTTAATCACAGCGTAGCGAGAGTGCTTGATTTGTTTGATATAGATACTCATGCGATAAAGCGCTGGGATGGACAGCAGACTTGATTTGTTTTATTGGTCAGTTTTACATGTGTATGAGAAGCTGACCAATTATTATTTTACGCTGTTTTGTGAAATTGAGCCGATTAAAATGAGTAAGTGACTGAAGCGCCAATATTCCTTGGGTCAACAACGGCTGAGTATCCTTTAGGGTATGATCTTCCTATGGGTTCATTACTTACAAGTTCTTGTTTATCAAGTGCATTGTTTATAAATGCCGAGATTAACCAATTATCAGTGGTATAATTTATATTAAGACGGGTTAGGGTATAACCACCGGCAATACGCTCTTTGGTATTGGCAAAATCACCAAAATACTCATCTACATAATTAACAGAAATACCAACGTTTAATTCATCAGTTAGCCAGTATTTTCCACCAAGTTTAGCTGTAATTTCAGGTGCAGAATTCAACTCGTTGCCTGTAGCATCTGCATAATTTTCACCAGCGTCTTTAATTTCAGTTTTTAATAATCCTAAGCCAGCATGTATTTGAAAATCATCGGTGATCATGGCTGATAAATCTAGCTCTGCACCGTAAGTTTGCGCGTGGTCCATATTAACAATGGCACGAGTTGAGCTAAGCGCTTGATAACCGTCGAAGTTATTGAAGAAAGCATTAGCCGTAAAATTTACGTCTTTAGTTAAACTACTGCGTACCGTAAATTCATACGTATCAACGGTTTCTTTGTCGTAATAATAATATGTTTGTGTTGCCCAGTTTAACGCGCCGCCAGCTGCGTTGTAACCTCGACGAGCACTGGCAGATAATGTTGTTTCATCTGAAATTTGATATTGCAGAACTAATTTAGGTAGGCTAATGGTTTTGCTATTATCTAATTTAGCATTGTAAATATTACTGCTAGGCATCGAAAAATCACGCTTTTGCGTTTCTCTTTCAATTCGTCCACCAACAATTACTGTCCAATTATCAGCAAATTTATAGCTGACTTCGCCATAAATAGCTTCTGATTCGCTGGCATCATCACCATTATATGGAAATTGTCCTTCACTATAAAAATCTTGCTCGCGTTCAAAGTATGCTAAGCCTATAAAACCATTAACTACTGGATTATTATTTCCAATGTTTATTTTCATATCAACAGTGGTGTTATTCTCGTCCATTTTTACAAATTGTTCAGTGGCCTCTGTTTCTGCATAGACACTCATCGCCCACTCAAAATCCATGATTGCGGCTAAAAAATCTATTGAGATAGAGTCATTAATGACATAGTCAAGCTTTATGCTGATGGTTTCTGATTCAGTGTCCATATAAGTAGGGTTAATTGGTTCAAAAGCATAAGGATCATCTCCAGCATAATATTTACGGCCTGAATTACCTTTTTCATCATTGGTTGAGTAGGTAAGCATCGCTGCGAAGTCTTCAATAGCCTTGGGTTTCCACAATAATTTGGTTTTTAATCTATTTGTTGTGATTGCGTTTAGATCATGTTCACTGGGGTTGTTTTCAAAAATAATGGGATTGTCAACGGTGTCACCGTCAAGACGTTGGAATGATGCTCTAAAGGCTAGTTCTTCATTGACTAATGGGCCAGAAATTACAAAAGATGAGTCTATATAACTGTCTTGGTTTCGGTAACCTAAGCGTGCTGCTCCTTCCCAATCAAATGATGGGTCTTTTGTTTTTATATAAACTGCACCACCAATGCTATTTCGACCATTGCTGGTTGACTGTGGACCCCGAAAAACTTCAACTTGTTCAACATCCCAAATACCAGAGTCAGCCGTAACAAAGGCAACAAAAGGCTCAACTACCCCATCAATTAAGGTAGATACGCGAGCTTTGGCACCACCACTAAAGGCATTAAATCCAGAGGCGCTACCATTACCCGAAACGCCACGTATATCTGGCGTTGCACCTGACAATACAACCACATTTGGAATATCTGAAATGGCATTACTCATGCTTAAGCTTTGCATTGTTTTTAGGGTTTCTTCTGTGATGACAGAAACTGATGAGCTTGTGTCTTTTAAACTACGTTCTGCTTTTTCACCTAAAACCGTGATTTGCTCCATTGATTGTAGTTGACCCGCATCATCTTCAGCAAAAACGGAGGGTGTGGAGAGTATACTAAGTAAAGCGGCAGAGAGTGTGCTGATCTTAAATATTAAGTTTTTCATGTAAGTCTTAACCTTAAGTTTTATTAATTTAGAGTTTTATAATTTTAATGGGCGCTAATTTACGCCAATACAAACACCAATGCAAATAAAAATGATTGTCATTCATTGTTATGTTGGTAAAATACATCATTGAAATTTCACCCTGCGTTATCAGGCGTTATCACTTATGTTTGTTTACCTGAATATGCTTTAATAAACATTTAATAACAGTACAAATGATGCGAATTATAACGAGATGTAAACAATGTTCTGTGAGAGGAAAAATTCATATGTGGCTATTTTTAGGGTTATTGGTAACACTCTTGGGGGCGACGCTACTCTACCTTTCAAACAAAAACCAACACATCATTACTCGTCCACTAACTAAAAGTTGGCGCTTAATTGGTATTGTGTGCTGCTTATTGGTTTTATTGATTTGGCTGCAGTTATTTGTTGTTAGCGCAGCAATATTTACTTGGCTCTTTACCTTAAATGTTGCGCTTGTAGGCATTCCTTTGCTGACATTAAATCAGTTTTTTTGCAAAAATAAAGGGGAAGAGTGATGGCAAGGCTATTAGCAAGTGAGAAAATTCAACCGCATTGGTGGTCAAAAACGTTTGCGGGAATAATACTTGGTTTGTCATTAAGTTATGCGTTGGTCATTCTATTTGCTTGGTATGGCCCTGGAGGCATTGATGCTCCTGTTAAAGTGCAGTTTAATATGTGGTTAATAAGCCCTATTTGGTTGTTAATTTTAAGTTTTACCTATTTATTTAAAACAGGTTTGAAAGCGATGAGTTATTTATTATTAGCAAATATTCTTGCTTACGGTGTATTTTTCTTATTGGGGGCAGGTGCATGAAAATTCGCAGCGATATTTTACGTACCTATCAGTCTATTCACACTTGGACGGGAATTATTGCAGGGTTAGTCCTGTTTATTGGTTTTTATGCTGGCTCTTTGAGTATGTTTGAAAAAGAAATATCTCATTGGGCAACACCTTCAAAGCATCATTTATCACCAATCCCTAAAGATAAATTTGATGAGTTAATTACCAAAGCCTCAACAACTTTTGATAAAGTTCAACAAGGCTTTACGATAAATATTAGCGAACATTTATCTCCCTTAATCTGGAGTGAAGAAGGCGGTGGTCGTGGTTTGCAATTAAAGCATACCGTTAGACATGCAACATTATCAGAAGAGGGCGAACTAATTACTCAAGCAAATTTGAGTAATGAATTAGGTGACTTAATTGATAACTTACATCGCACCGCAGGTATTATAGGTAAAATAGGGCATGAAGATCTCGGTGTTCTGATTTTGGGGCTAGCAGCAGTACTCTATTTTTTAGCGTTAGTCTCTGGTGTTATCTTTTTGCTACCCACCATGGCGAAAAGTTTTTTTGCTTTGCGAAAAAATAAAGGGGCTAATCGATTTTGGCTAGACAGTCATAACCTTATTGGTATTGTTAGCTTGCCATTTCATATTATTATAGCTATTACCGTTGTTGTCTTTGCTTTTCATGATGCTTTTTATGGTGGCCTTAGCGTAGGTTATGGTGATAAACCACTTTTTGAACAAGCTAAAAAATCCTCGGTGATACATTCTATCGATCAGTTACCTTCTATTAATACTTATTTTAGCAAAGTAAATGAATTAACAGACGGTTATGAAATTAGATCCATGGCGTTTACAGGACTGAATTCACCGCGTCCATCGGTGGGTATAACAATAGTCAATAAAGAAGAAATGATGCGTAATAGTACGGGGGATTTCATCTATATGAATCCCTATACCTTTGAGGTAACTTTTAGCAGCATACCAATGAGTGAAAAGGATATTTATACGCCATTAGTTGCAAGTTTTTTCTCGTTACACTTTGGTGGATATGGTGGTGATTTAGGGCGTTGGTTATATTTTATTATGGGTTTATTAGGCGCGTTTCTATTTTATAGCGGTAATTTACTGTGGTTAGAAAAGCGTAGACAAAAACAAACAGTACAGACAAAAGCTAATCGATTTATGGCATCGTTAACTATTGGTGTATGTCTAGGTTCAATGTTAGCGGTTGCAATAACATTACTCGCAAGCAAGTGGTTGAATTTAATAGGTGACCAAGTTAACAATCACTACTTAACTTGTTATTACTTAGTTTTTTTTGCATCACTTATTTATGCTTTTTTTTGTGGGGCAGCCAAAAGCGCTATTAACTTACAGTATTTAATGAGTTTAGCGTGTTTATTTATTCCAACAACAACCATATTAACGTTGGTTATACCAGGTATTGGTTTATGGGAAACTAATCAATTATCATCGGTTATGGTTGAGCTTGTTGCCTTAGTGTTTTCAGGGTTATTTTACTACAGCGCATGCAAAACGAAGCACCGAGCTTATTATGGTGAGCGTAATAGTATTTGGGCATTATCAAGCGTACCGCTAGCTGAAGTTGTAGACAATAGAAACCCCAGTTGTACTTAATATAAGCAGCATTATTCATTGTACTTTAAAGCATAAGATATTAATTCAATCAACATGGTAAAGTGTTGATTGAATATTTTCCTAAATTGAAGCTTGTTGTTTTAGTTTAAGCACTCTCATTATTTTTTAAAAGCTGAAATGAATGACAGCCAATGAGGCTTAAAGCTTAATGTTAATGATATCAATAGGGCGATTAGCATTGCACTAGCAAACCAATAAACTAACCCTAATGTTAACCCCCATAAATTTATTCCTAAAATAATTGATGTTAATAATAAAGCATAACCACTTACCCTAAATATCCATAAAGTACGTGTTGGTAGCTGCGAGTGTTTATTATGAACCTGATTATAGTGACGTGATAACGAAAGACTTAATAAAATAAAGCCAAACATGAGTAATATCAGTTCAATTAAAATGCTCATAGTTAATGCACCGCTGCTTTTAGTTTTTTCTTGGTGTTTAAATTGGCCAGAATAGGGGTAGACTTTTTTTGCTCTTTAGTTTTATTAACTATTATTGCAGCCATAGCAAAGCATATTCCAAAAAATAACATACTCAGGTCAAAACCAAGCATTAACCAATCACTTTTTTGTATACTTAACAGAATATTATGCTCGGTTGTTACTAAATTTACTAAAGGCAATGTTAAGTAAATAATTGCGCTAAACCAAAGTAAATTTAACCATGCTTTTCTTGTTGAAAGGCATAAAGAAAAAATGATGCTTGCAAGCATTGCAATAAAAAAGCAATTAACTTCCCAATTAGCTCGATCTGTTATGTCTATAGGTAAAAGCCGATTTGCCCAAAAGTAGCTAGCAATGGCAATAGGTAAACCAATAATAATGCCAATGTTAATGTGTTCTATAACTGAAATAACATTTAATTGCTTGTTTTTGGGTTTGTTTATTTGTCGCTTTTTTATCCATAAAATAATACCTGTTGCGATCATTCCTGCGCCAAGTAATCCTGATAAAAAATATAACCAGCGTACATAAATATTGGCAAAAAGCCCTTCATGTAAATGTTCAAATAAGTCGTATATTTGGGCTGCACTGCCAGCCTTCTCTGTTGCTGTTTGAATTTCTACTTTGTTACTATTAATACGATATTTAACTGTTGAGACTAAGTGAATGCCTTCATATTTATCAAACCATATTTCGTACTGCTCATTTTTACTGCCTTGTTCAATGAGCCCTATATAATTAATTTTATGGTTTTTGTAACGTATAGCGACATCATTTAGCACTGTTTTTAAAGAGAAGCTTTCTGTTGGTAAATCAATGTATTGTTGCTCTTTAATGTCTAATTTTGCTTCGTTATAAAACTTTCTATGGTTTTGTTGCCCTTCACCGTAGCGAAAATCGATTACTGATGACATGGTAATGCCCATTAAAAGTAATAAACCACTGTAGGTAATCATTAAGTGAAAAGGTAAGGGTAAAACGCTAAAAATATTGTGAATATCTAGCCATGACCGTATTCCTTTTTTAGCTCGAAAAGTGAAAAATTCAATAAATATTTTTTTGTGGATAATTACTCCTGTCACTAAACCTATCAACATTAGCATTGTTGCTAAACTTGTTAGAATATAGCCTGCAAGTTGAGGTATATAATGTAAATTATAATGCATGCGATACAAGGTTTCTCCGCCTGCCGTTTTTCTTGCATCGTTTGCTTCACCTGTTTGGGTGTCTAGGTATCTTTTATGCCAACTCCTTAATATATTTTTTTCTACATCGGCTGATTGTAACCATTGAATTTGAACAAATGGTGTCCGTGAAGCGGGTAAGCCGATATACCATTGTGTAGACTCTGGGGCTAATTTTTTTAGCTGCAGTTCAGCTGCTGCAATGACTTTATCTTGACTGATAACTTGATCAACAACCGTAATTTCAGGTTTCATCCAGCGATCTATTTCGCTGTCAAAATATCCCGTAGTGCCCGTAATAAATATAAAATATAATAGCCAGCCGAAGGAAAAGCCAACCCAGGTATGTAGCCAATTCATTGATTGTCGAAATCGTGGTTTCATGAGTTAACTACCATAATTAAGGTAAGCTATAATGCCGTAAGCAATTAAACAACCGCTAACAACACTGATACCTGCTTTTTTTGCCGTTTTGGTTGAAAAAACAACCAAAACGGTAATGGTATAAATAATAAAACTAACCATCATACCCATCACAATACCATCTACTTTATTATCTGCAGGTAAATATGAAATAATTATTGCCACCAAGTTAGCTAATATAAAGCCCCCAATTAGTGCGATAAAAATTCTTGCAGTAATGTTGATTGAATTCGCGTAATTTTTAATAAATGTCATAATATTATTTTCTGCGGATGCTAAAAAGCCAATGATAGGCGTGGTTTTGATTAAAGACTATATGCTATAAAATACGACCAAAGCACGATCAAAAATTCGTGCTTTGTAGTATCAAATAAAACTTATTGTAGATTAGAAGTGATAAGAGGCCGTTAGGCAAATATCACGGCCTGCTTCTTTAATACCTACAACACTGCTATAACCCTCGAACCCTTTACCTAATTGACCATAGTCAGCAACACTGCCGTGATTTCTGTATGATTCATCAAGTAAATTTTGAATGGCTATATCTATAGTTAAGTTCTCTATAGGTGAATATTTAACGTAAGCATCCACAACGGTATAACTAGGTTTATCAATTGTTTCTATTTCTGTTAGCCAACCTAATTCAATGGAGCGGTGAAACACTTCAATGTTATTTAAACTTGCAACATAATTGACGTTTAAACCCATTTCTAAGTTGTCACTCATTTCATAATTAAAGTTTATATTTAAAGAATCGCCAACGGCATTACCTAGCCCACCGTATTCGTATGCAGCTAAATCAACACCATCAAGTACAACAGTACTAAATCCTGATTCGGCATTTGCATCTGGCCACACAAATGGAGCATTATTTAGTTCAACGGTATTGCTATTGTAACTAATAACAACATCAAAATTATCTGCTTGATACCCCATGACTAATTCAAAACCACTTGATTCTAAATCGCCAATATTCTCATAAAAAACACCTTCGCTACCTTTAAATTTATCAAATACAACATCATTAATTTCACTAATATAAGCAGATGCTTCAAAAATAAAAGTACCGTCGTTGTATTGTAAACCAAGCTCTTTATTGTCAACTTCTTCAGGTTCTAAATTTTCATTGTGGGTTAGCTCGCCTACAGTAAATGCATCAGCTACCTGTCTACCACGTAATGCTTCTGCGTAACTTACCGAAAATTTAAGGTGCTCGGTTATACTATAAATTACACCAAAGTTAGTGCTAAAACCGTCTTGCTTTTTAGTTGAAAATGAATCGCTTGTTGTTACTGGCTCACCATCACTGTTAGTTTCAACAACCCATATACCATCTACTTTAACCCAGTTAGCTGATTCGCCAGTATGATCTAATTTATAGCTATCATGACGTGCACCAAAACTAACAAGTAAATCATCATTTAATTGCCAGTGATCTTGAATGTATAGCCCAGTGACAGTGCCTTTTTCATCATAAATACCGCCAAAATCTTCATAAGATTGAGAATGTACTTTATCAACTTTACGTTCAAGTCCGTAGGTGAAAGAATGTTCACCAAAATCGCTGGTATTACGAATATCAAACCCTGTGGTTTCAATTGATGCATCCCAGGTGTATAGCTCTCGTTTAAACGATGAATCAGTTTGATATAGTGTCGTTTCTATATTAACTAGCTCATTTAAATACCATGTGTGGTTTAGCACTATCGTTTCACGATCACCCCAAGATTGAAATAAGGGATCATCAGCTAATGGCGCCCAGTTAGTTTGTTTACCGAATTTGCCTTCTTCTTCTCGACTTTCATAACTAATGGTAAGATCTTGATTTTCTGTTAGTTCAGCATTTATTTTTACAAAAGCAAGCGCTTGATCGGCAGCAGAACCTGGAATTTCTTCACCGTCGCCATCTTCCATATTGTCTTGGCTAACATTTACAAATGAGGCTAATATACCTACTTTTTCTGTCGCTTTACCATATAAAGAAAGGCTTTCTTTATGGCCACTATTTGAAAAGTAACTCAGCTTAGCCATACCACCAAACTGTTCATCTTTATTTAGTAAATCATCAGCACTTTTAGTTTTAAAACGAATAGCACCACCAACAGCGCCTGTGCCTGCCGTAGCTTCACCTGTACCCGCTTGTACTTCAACACTTTGTAATAGTTCAGGTTCAATTGACACACGGCCAATATGGTGAAATAACGTACTTGTTTGTGGCGCACCATCAACAGTAACATTGACCATTGAGTCTTCTAAACCGCGAACATAAACTTTTTGTGCTATGCCTAAAGACCCACCAACGGTTACTGATGGTGTTTGTCGGAATATATCTGCTAAATCGTTTGCTTGATATTTTTCAAGCTGATCTGGGGTTATTTTTGTATTGGTTGTAGCGCCAACTACTGTAATTTTTTCAATCGCTTTTGTGTCTTGTTCATTCACTACTTGAGAAGCTAATGCATTAGTATTCACAAGGGCTGTTATAACGCTAACACTTATCAGTGCCGTTCGAAATACTTGTTTTTTATTAGATTTAAATGCCATGGTTAATTCCCGATTAATTATATTAATGAGAATTATTACCATTTAAGCTGTGTATTTATACAACTTTTACATTTGTTACATTTATGTAATGGGAATTGTTATCAATACCATTAAGCCGCCAGCATGATGATTTTCTGCTGATATATTAGCTCTCACACTATTTAACAGACGTTTTGCTAGGGCAAGGCCAAGACCAAAACTTTCATTTCCTGCTTCACGTGAGTTTTCTACTCGAAAAAAAGGACGAAAAATTTTGTCTAAATATTGTGTTGCTATGCCTGGTCCTTGATCTATTACTTCAATACAATAATTATTATTCTGCTTTATTAATTTTACGGTAACTTTTTTTCCTACAGGAGTATGGCGCAATGCATTACGAATGATATTCTCTAATGCTGGGCAAAGTGCCTGATGGCTACTATTACTAATAATCGCATTGTTTGGAGTTTCAAGTATTAATTCTCGATTTGAAAATTCAAATTTAGCATCATCAATAACAACATCTAATAAATCGACTAAGTCAACATTTTCGCGCTGAATAATGGGTTTTTCATTGTCAAGCCATGCTAATGTTAATGTATCTTCAACTAATTTACGGATATAGACAGATTCTCTAGAAATACGCTCAAGGTGTTGATGGCTATTGTCCATTTCAAAATTATTTACAGCTATATCTAGGCGGGTTAATGGTGTTCGTAATTCATGTGATAAATCTGAAATAAGCTGTCGTTGGCTTGCTATTAATTCCCCTATTTGGCTAGCCATTTGGTCAAAAGTAGCGGCTAAATGAGCAAGCTCGTCATTTCTATTACCTAGTAGTTTTTTAACTCTAACGTCAAAATTACCTTTGCTAAAAGCTGACGTTGCTTTTTCAAGTTGATGTAACGGTGTAATAATGTGTCTGTATAACCATGTTGAAAGTATTATCAAAATTGTCATAGGCAATATTATTTGCAAAACAATTTTAGTGGTTAACCAATATTCACCAGGTCTCATGCGATCTGGCAGTTTTATTAAAAAGCTACCTTTAGCTTTTGAAAAGGGTAACTCCATTATTGGGTTTTGTTCAAAGTATAAATGTATCTTCCAATCAACGTTGCGACCAAAATGATAAGCTTCTACAGTATCAACATTAATGTTTTCACCAGCTATATTCTCAATATTAAAGCTAGCGATAGATACTCGTGTACTCTCTTTTTGTTTTAGCTCAGTTATCCATTGGTTTAATGCGAGTTTGTCTCCAGACAAATACAGCGCTTCTGCTGTTTTAGCCCATGCTTTTAATTGCTGGCGATCAGGTTTAGCAATAAAACTCATACCTTCTTCAGTTTTTAACGTTAAAACACTTAAAATGTAAAAAAACGCGACTAAGCCCGTAGCAATAATTAAGCATGACTTCCAAAGAAATTGACGCTTCATTTAAAACAATATCCTTTTCCGTGAACTGTTTGTAAGCGTTCGCCTAACCAGTTAGCCTCATTAAGCTTTCGGCGTACTCTACTTAAGTGCATGTCTAAACTTCGATCGTAGGCACCTAGTTTTTTATTTAACACTATTTGATATAAATCTGCTTTGCTGATGATTTTATTCTGTTGTGAAATTAACTCCCATAACAATTTAAACTGAATTGTAGTAAATTCCACTTCTTTATTGTTTACTAAAATTTGCTGCTTAGCAGCATTAAGGGTTAAACCATCAATAGCTATTTCAACCTGCCTTTTCGCTTGTGTTTGCGGTTGGCTTCTTCTAAGTAAACCTTCAATTCTGAGTAGTAGTTCTTGGCTGTTGAATGGTTTAGCTACGTAGTCATCTGCGCCATGCGTTAACCCTAAAATTCTTTCTTCTTCTGCACCTTTTGCTGAAATCATAATCACGGGTTGCTGACTCGTCTCCCTTAATGATTTTAGCAGTGAAACACCGTCTAGTTTAGGGAGCATTTTGTCGAGTAAAATAAGCTGATGTTGATGTGTTTGCGCTAACTTTAATCCACTAATACCATCAAAGCATTGTTCAACAATGTACCCTGATTTAGTTAATAAATCGGTAAGGTAATTATTTAAAGTAGTATCGTCTTCGATGAGTAAAACTTTTATTTTTAACACTGTTTAGCCTCAATAACTTTTGTTAATAACAATCATTATCATTTTAACAGTAATATTAAGCGCTATGAAAGAATTAGCAATTTCATTTTTGTTAGACACATATTATCTAGATTTAGTTACGCACTGTTCTGTATTTCTTAACGTTCTATCACCACAATAAAAATGAGCAATCACTTGATAATAAGAATTGTTATCATTATCATACATAGCAAATAAAACACAATACTAAATATTGGATGAATAATGAATATCGTTACTAAAAAGCTTGTTAGTTTGGTTATTGGTTCGGCTGTACTTCCGTTGGTTACTTTTGCTCAGGCTGATGATGTAGAAAATAAAGAGAAAGCAACAAAAGATAAAATATTTGAACGAATAGAGGTGATGGGAAGTCCTTTAGATCGGGCAACAACAGCCACTGGTCTTCCTTTAACTTTACGTGAAACGCCACAATCTATTTCGGTTATTGATAGAACATTTATGGATAGCTTTGCGCTTGATACTGTAGCAGATGTTATGCAATTTGCACCAGGGATTCAGGCGCAACAGGCAGAAACTGATCGTTTCTTTTTTCGTGCCCGGGGTCGTAATGTAACAAACTTTCAATTTGATGGCGTGCCAATTTCCTATAATAGTTTTTTTAGTGAGGCTCTGGCGGACTCAATTATTTTTGAACGAGTGGAGGTAGTTCGTGGAGCAACGGGTTTGTTAACAGGAGCGGGTGAACCTTCTGCAGCTATTAACCTTATTCGAAAACGACCAAGAATAGACGATGGTGGCTATGCTAAAGTAAGCCTTGGTTCGTGGAGTAACTTTCGTTTAGAAGGCGACTATTCGCAAACGTTGAGTGAAAGTGGTGATGTAAAAGGTATTGTAGCAATAGCACACGAACAGGGCGATAGCTATGTAAATTTGTCAGAACAAGATAACTCTCAATTATACGCTGTTGTTACGGCTGATTTAACAATGGATACCCGTTTGACGGTAGGTGCGGATTATAGTGAGCGTAATCCTAAAGGAAGTATGTGGGGTGCATTACCGTTATTTTATTCTGATGGTAGTCAGACCGATGATTTATCTGTGAGTACGACTACGGCTTCATCATGGAATAGCTGGGCGCGTAAGAGTACTAATGCATTTTTGCAACTGGAACATGCTTTTGATAATGGTTGGGATATAAAAGTTGACCTTGAACACCGTGAAGGAGAAATGGATGGATACCTGTTGTATTTTTCTGGATATTTAGATAAAGCAACTGGTGAAGGGCTTGGTACGTCACCGAATCATTATGTTTCTGACCGCGAACAAACCTCTTTTCGTGTGCTTGCCTCTGGGCCATTTGAGTTATTTGGTAGAGAACACCAGTTAACGGCGGGCGCGCTCTATGCTAAGCAAGATGTAGACGCTTCTTCATATGGTACCAATGATACTCTAATTGTTCCTAGCCTGTATGATTGGGGTAATGGTGTGGCAAAGCCAAATTTTGATAATACTCCACGATATTCCACAACCGACACTCATACACAAGAGGGCGTTTATATTGCGGCTAAGTTAAACCTGACAGACAATTTAACTACTATTTTAGGTAACCGCATTACTAATTATGATACAGAATCGATAGCTCCTTGGTCTAGCAGTAAATATGAAAATAATAATGTTAATACGCCTTATGTTGGTGTGATTTATGGCATAACTGATATTATATCAGCATACACAAGTTATACTGAAATCTTCCAGCCACAGGATGCTCGTGATGTAAATAGTGAGCAGATTGGGCCTGTAGAAGGTTCTAATATTGAGTTGGGTATTAAAGGTGACTTCTTTAACGAAGCGCTGAGTGCAAGTATTGCTATTTATGAAGTTAAAGAAGATAATTTAGCGATAGCAGATCCTAATAATACTGATCCTCTACCAGGTACGACTATTTTTCCTTCTATTGGGGTAAAAGGTGCCAAAAGTAAAGGCTACGAAGTAGAGTTCAATGGTAAGCCAACCGAGCAGTTGAACATTTTCTTTAGTTACACACACAATAAAGCTGAAGATGCTGATGGTTCAGATTATGCTACTTACTTACCTAAAAGCATGCTGAAGGCTAGCGTACTTTACAAGGTGTCAACTTCATTAAAATTAGGCGTTAATGCTAATTGGCAAAGTAAAATGACTAATCCTAGTGCAGGACCAAATGGAGAAATCTTTACTCAAGATAGTTATGCAGTAGTGAACTTGATGGCTAGCTATCAGTTTGCTCGCGATTGGGAATTGACTGCTAATGTAAATAATGTGTTTGATGAAAAATACTATTCAAGCATTGATTTTTATAATCAGGGGTATTTTGGCGAACCAAGTAATACTGAGGTTAGCGTTAAGTATAATTGGTAATTTTTGTGTTTAAAATTGGCTATTTGCTTCTTGTTAGGGGTTGTAATCCATTCAATGTTATAAGTTGCTTCACTAAAAAAAGTGATGCAATTTTAAGATGAAGTTAGTTAGGGAATGCGCTATTAGTTAGATGATTATATGCCATTGTTCACTATGTTAAAAAGCTTTAGGGATTGCTTGATTTACATACACATCAAACCTATTTTTTTTCATTTTGATAGAGGTACTTGGTTTTTTATTCGGTTGTGATGTACAGCTTAATGGTGGCGCATAACTAGGGCGTTTAACTACCACACGATACTTTGCTAATGCCAATGCAGGGGCTAATAAATCATCGGCATCTAAATCTTCACCCACTAAAGATTGAAATACGCGCATTTCTTTTTTCACTGCCGCAGATTTTTCTCGGTGTGGATACATGGGGTCTAAATAAACAACGTCGACCTGTTGGGCTAAATTCATGTTGTCTATAGAGGATGCATGCACTAATTTCATACGGTTGGCTATATCACCAACGTCGCGATTAAGTTTGGCTCGTTCAAGTCCATCATCAAGTAGGGCTGCGACAATGGGCATGCGTTCCATTAAAGTCACTTGGCACCCTAAACTAGCTAATACAAAGGCATCGCGGCCTAAACCTGCGGTTGCATCTAAAACATGTGGGGTAAAACCGTGTTTAAGACCTATGGCTTTGGCAATGTCTTGACCTCGGCCACCGCCAAATTTTCTGCGGTGAGCTACAGCGCCTTCAACAAAATCAACGTTAATGCCACCCAGTTTAGGTTCATCTAGTTTTAGCAGTTCTAATATGTGGTTATTAAGCTGTAATAAAAAATTAAGTTGTGTTTGTTTAGTTGCTGCGGCTGAGTCACCTAGGTAGTTTAAATGCCATTTTTTCGCAATAAGCTTGCAACGATCACTGTCAATAGCATCACAATAAGCAACAGCAATATTTTTAGGGTGTGAGTCATTCATTATGCTTGTTCAACATGAACATAGTTATCACCACTGGCAAAAGCGATTAATCGGCTGAGTTGGGTAAGGCTGTACCCTGACTCTTGTTGAAGTTGATTAAAATAGGCTTGAATGGCGGTTAAACTTTTTTTGCTTTGTAAGCCACCATCAATGACTTTTTGCGCTCTAAGGTAGCCTTCAACGTCTGAACTTAAAATAAAAGTATCCTTGCCTAACAAGCGCAAAGCGTAAGGGCCAGTATTGCCTCCTAAGCGTTTCCCATGCTTTTTTAGGTAAGTCCATAAGCCAATAATATCACTACTTGGCCAGTCGGCAATAAATTGAGCAAACGATGCTTTATGTTCAATGTGATGGTTAAATATCATTTGCGCATTGGCTTGAATGGTTTTTACTTTGCTGTAATTACGAATAATTTTAGGATCTGCTGCTTTTTGTTCTAGCATTTCTTCTGGCATCATCAGTATTTTTTCAATATTAAAATTGAAAAAACTTTCTTCAAAATCAGGCCATTTATTTTCCACCACACGTGTAACCACCCATAAGGAATTAAAATACGAACACAGATAATGTATTAATTTGTAAGTGAAATAAGAGAATGGCATGAATTCAAGGTGTCCATAAAGTAAGTAATTTTTTATGGACTAAATATGTAAAAATTGTACATATATGTCCATATTATCCTAATTGTACAATCGCACAGGATAACATTCAATTTTGCCAATAATAATATTTGCTTTGAACACCAAGTTATTAAAAATTAATTATCTGTTGTGTCTCAGTAATATTGGCCACAACTTCATACTTTCTATCTTGGTTTTGAGTCTGGGACGACTGCTCCTCAGGTTTTGAGATATTTCCGATAAACACTAAGTTTCAGTATTTTCTGAAATAGATAAAGCATCTTCTATTTCAACACCCAAATATTCAATTGTACTTTGCAGTTTTGAATGCCCAAGCAATAACTGTATGGCTCTTAAATTCTTTGTCTTTGCATAGATTAAGGATGCTTTTGTTCGTCTAAGGGAGTGCGTTCCATATTGGGTGATATCTAAGCCTAAGATGGAAACCCAACCTTTGACGATATTAGCATAATAGTGATAACAAATATGTTGCCCTAGTTTTCTTGGACTAGGAAATAAGAAGTCAGAGGGCGATAGTTTTTTTAAATATACCCACTAGTTCAAGCACTGTTGAGTCTTTGGTGTTATTTCAAATTGAACTTCTTTGTGAGTTTTTTGTTGCTCAATCATCGCACGAGATTGAATTAATGAGGCTGATGAAATATATCGAACTTTTAAGCTTATTAAATCACACGATCTAAGTTTACTATCTATAGCTAAATTAAATAAAGCGAGTTGTTCTAACTTATTTTCAATTTCTAATCTTATTCGAATGCGCCAAATCTCTTCAAGTTTAAACGCTTTTTTCTGACCAACTCGTTTACCTTTGTTCCAAGCTGTCATGATCAACTCCTATTGGTGTGTGGAATTATTAGTTAAGTTGAAAAGGTGGGGTATATAAAAGCTCGTTGTAAATTAAAGGTGAATCTATAGTTGATATAGGAAACTGGGAGCTGGAGTAATCAAAATTATTAAAGTAAAAATGAAAAGCCGCATTAACAGCGGCTAATTTGAAAATCAAAATTTTCTATACGTTAACCGCATCTTTTAATGCCTTTCCGGCTTTAAATGCGGGCACTTTCGCTGCAGCTATTTGTATTTCTGCACCTGTTTGAGGATTGCGACCAGTACGAGCAGCACGGTCATTGACTTTATAAGTACCAAAACCTACCAAGGCTACTTCACCGCCATTTGCTAATTCAGTTGTTACAGAGCCAATTAGACTATCTAACGCACGAGCAGCCGAAGCTTTTGAAATATCTGCGCCTTCAGCTATTTTAGCTATCAATTCGCTTTTGTTCATTATTGTTATTCCTTTTATTGTTGTTACGAACATACTAAAAAATAACAATGGAGAGAGCAATATAAATTGTCTTTCTTAGTCGTCGTAGATGCCTAGGGCTAACTCGGAAAGGGGCACATTGCTGCATAGAATTTATGATTACTTAGTGAAAAAGGAAATATCTAGCTAAGGTCCATTGCAAGCTCATTGCTAACTGTGGGAGCCCATATCAACAAGCTAACTTTTAACACTTTGGAGACATTGCGCCAATGTAATTGTACTGTGACTAAAGGTGAGGTTGATAAAAGCAGGTAGTTATACTTTGAATATAAATCTCGTGTGCAGGATTTTACAGCTCAAATTTATTGTCGACCTAAACAATAAGGCAATAATTTAAGGGCATTTTTCGCATCGTCAACACCTCGATGGCATACGCCATCAAAAGGGATATTGTAATGTAACAACGCATTTTGTAACCCCATTCGTTTTACTTTTTGATATCGCGCTAAATATCTTTTTAAATTAATATGGGGCGCTTGAATAGGACAAGGTATCTTATACTGAAGACTTTCAGAGTTTAAATGATTTTTATCGTAATTTCCCCAAGAACAAAAGAGATGATTGGGATATTTTGATAGCCACTGTTCAAACGTTGATGCGGCAACAGAAAACTTAGGGGCACTGTCGACATCTTGTTGTGTAATGCTCGTCAATTCAGTACAAAAGGGTGTTAACGTCGTTATCCTTATTGGTTTTACAAAGGTTGTAAAGGAGGCTAGGTATGATAGGCTCTTACCTTTGGCGACAACAGCACCAATTTCAATGATTTCACCTTCATTTGTAGGGATTGTTCCTTTATCACAACACGTTGACTCTAAGTCTACAATGACATAATAATCAAAAGTTGAAGTGTCTATTAAACCATTAGGAATATCATTGTTACTTTTCATTTTATATTTCTTTTAGTTTAAGGGCTATTTCATTAAGTAATCTCGCTCCTGAACTCCCATAATAACCCTATTTAGA
The DNA here is from genome assembly GCF_053543955.1 of Colwellia sp. E150_009. Taxonomy (NCBI): domain Bacteria; kingdom Pseudomonadati; phylum Pseudomonadota; class Gammaproteobacteria; order Alteromonadales; family Colwelliaceae; genus Colwellia; species Colwellia sp. E150_009. The sequence goes on along the minus strand of NZ_JBHFOM010000006.1, from coordinate 42,989 downwards.
GAATTATTGTTAGGATTTGTATGGCAAAAATCTTATCTCGTTATATTACTAACTCCTTATACATTGAAGTTAGGGCAGAAAGTATATCTTAGGAGTGAAGTTGATAAAGTGAGAATGATTGATGATGTTCTTTTTTGGGAGGGAGATGAAATTTGTTATTTGCCAACTCCACGTTAAGTTATTATTTACAACGTTAAAAAGCAGCGATAGACTGCGCAGTTCACTTTGTCAACTTATGACAAAATTAACGTTTTTTGATGTTATTTTTTGGATAGGAATAAGGATATGGCCTCACGCCATTGTAATATCAATTTCGTAAAAATATTAAGTCTTGTTTTAGTATTATCTTCATTTATTTTTTCGACGCTCACGTTCGCTTATGCAAGTAGCATACTAGGCAATTGGGAGTCATCTGTTGAAAAGGATATTCACTCAACCAAAAACCCTCATTTTCAGTTTAGTGTCACCGAAGCTAAAACAGTGTTGTTTGAAATATCATCAAACTTTACTTCAAACACATACCAGCAAGGGCTTTATGTATACTTATTAAATTCTGATGGAGAAGTCTTAAAAGAAAAGCAAGGAAGTAAATCATTTCTGAGTTTATCTCATCAATTAGACATTGGTTCATATACGTTAGTAGTTTCAACTATTAAGTCTTACGGTATAGGCTCTTTCACCATAACAACTTACGATTTGTCGAGCCCGATGACCGCCAAAATAGCATCGACGACAGAAGGTGGTTGGGCACTTCCAGTAAGAGCTGTAGCTAAAGATGTTCATTCTATCAATAATCCTCATTACCCTTTTAATCTTAACGAAGCCAAAAATATTACATTTGATATATCAGGAAATTTTACATCCGGTGCTTATCAACAGAGTTTTTATCTTTATTTATTAGATTCTCAAGGGCTTGTGATAAATGAACTTCAGGGAACTGATATGTCATCAAGTAGCTCATCGCCTGTACGTTTTTCAGCAGACTTACAGGCAGGAGATTACACCTTAGTGCTTTCGGTCACAAAAGACTCCGGCAGTATAGGCTCTTTCACCATAACAACTTACGATTTGTCGAGCCCGATGACCCCCAAAACAACATCAACCCTAGATGGGGAGTGGGATAAAACGACTGGAAATAATATAACCTTTGGATACAACCCTCGCTACAAGCTTGAAGTATATAAAAATGGCATTGTTGACATTCAAATGGACAGCACAGGAATTATTCATAATGGTTACCTGTATTTAATAAATCAAAATGGTGGGATAGTTGCAGAAGGTGGAGGTTCAAGTAATATCACCCGTATTCAAGCTTCCGTTCAAGCTGGAATGTATAATGTTGTTGCCTCAACCACCAGCCATAACGAGAATGGAAATTTCACGCTATCAACCTATGGCGGAATGCTGTCAGGGCTTACTCCTGAAACGTACCAAGGGAGTTGGATCTCTTCTGGTGGGAAAAGCTATCAAGACAAAGGCAATAAGCCGGTAACGTTAACCATTGAAGAGGCTGGTCGTTATGAAATTCTTATTAATTCAGACAATAATAGCGAACCTTATCTGTATTTACTTAATGAGCAAGGCGAAATAATACCTGCAACACCGAGTACAGGGCAAAATTATGGCAGTATTAAACTCGACTTAGTGCCAGGGAAATATATTGTCGTTGCCGCGACTACAAGTGCCGGTATCTCTGATAATTTTACCCTGAGCGTTATCAACGCTAAATTTAGCGAATTTATTCCGCTACCTGTTACGTATTCTGTCCCAGTTAACACTGGGAAATATCAAACTGAAACAATTACACTTAATATTCCCAGTGAGTTACTTGCAGGAGAAAAACAAAATTTAGCATTTAGCTATACGGTAAACGGTGTTAAGACTACTGTCGATTTAGCGCAGTATCAGTGCTCGCAAGGTCAATCTTGTACTATTACCGTTGATACTTCAGCTGTAGCGCCCGCAAGTGCCATCGATTGGCAGCTAACAGGCGATGCCTTCATTGATGGAGCATGGCAAAATCAAGTGCTTATGGAGGAGGTCAGTCTGCATAAGCTTAACGTAATCACCTTAAATCCCTTAAAACAAGATACCTTTTATGCGCCAATTAATATTCAGATAGGTCAAGCGAGTATAGTCGAGAAATATGAAAATTTCAGGTTAGAGTATCAACATAAAGCCTATTCTCAAGGTAGCGTTCAAAATAGCATTTTGATTCCTGTAGAAGAATTAAGTAATTTCACCTTTGATGTAGATTTGACCGATTTAAAACCCAGAAGTCCATATATTGTAGATAAGGAAGATGATACTGGCCCTGTTTTACATGCAAAGCTCATTGCCGACAGAATTGGTGGAGCAAAAGATGTTGAATTGTCTAGCCAAAGTCAGTTTTATACTATAAGGCCAGAATTCAAACTATCAGAAACCTTTGCAAGTGATGGTATTGTAAGATTTAAAGCGCTACTACCTTCTCTTCATAAAACCCCTAAAATTGAAGTTACATCTACTACTCGCGGTAGTGTTATTAAATACCCTTACCCAGATTCATATACACCTGGGCCTGAATATGTGGACTATGAAATCTATATCGGCAATGCTGGAAGCGTTCAGATAACTCCAGTACAAGTCTCTCCTTGGGGTATTGCTCAATTCTCTATTATTAAAGAGGCTGAACCCCCTGAATTAACAATAACGCCATTAAATCGAAAAGGGATAATGCATAATGGAATTTATGCACAGGCTAAGTGGGGCACAAATAAAAACCCTACCATTAGCCCAATCAAACCGATGGATTACTATTGTCCACAACGGTGTGATGTTAAATTACATTATCGATATATAACCAATACTCAAACATTTGATTGGCAAACCTATTCACTAAATAATAACTTCGAAACCGCGAGTAGGGATCCATCAAGTGATTTTAGTACTTATGCATCGGGATTTTCTGAAGGTTTGTGGTTTGATATCAATGAAACGGGAGCTATTGAGGCTAAACTAGTTGCTAGTTACACATGGGAAGGTAGCGACTTTACACAAACCATTGCTGAGACATCAGTTGATGTTGAACCTCGACAAATAGAGACACCTGTTGATAAGTTATTACAGGATGCAAACGTTAATAAATGGGAGTATAAACTCGATTGGCGTAACAGTACTGACACCAACTGGGTCATTGACATGAGATGGCCGGAAGTTTTAAATGCAAACTTTAAGATAGAGCATGAGGTCAATGGTGTTTGGGAAGGGTTAACTAAGTTAGAGCATGAAGTCGGTGGTGTTTGGCAAGAAGCGAGTCAATTGGAATGCGATACAATATACATTTGTGTGGAAGTACCTATTTGTACAGGTACTGATAACGCTTGTCGTATTACATTGGAAAATGCTGATGTTAGTGAGAAGTTCAAACTAACGACGGTAACTGGTGGAGATACTACTTTTGAAGAGTTGACTATTTTATTAGGTGGCAATTCTTTTACCGCTCACCCTGTTACAACTAGCTCATCTAAAGCCTTTAAAGGCGATTTTCAATATGATTTAAATGGCGAAAACGATTATGTGCGTTATTTTTATACTGAAGATGAAACTTTATTTGACCAACCTATCGTAGATGGTTGGCAAGAGCTATCAATTGACCAATCAGCATTTGATGATATCAACACGATAAATACACTTCGCCTTTTTAGTTTTATTAAACACAGTGAAGGAGTTGATGCAGCGGCTGTTCGGTTACTCTTATGTCGAAATGATATTGGTTGTTACTCGCCGCCAAAAACTTACCAGATTAAACTACCGCTGGGGCCACAAATGTATTTTGTTGATGCACCGGATAAATCAATGAAAACACCAGATTGGTTTAAAATCTGGGTTAAGCCATATACCGATGAAAGTTATAAATATCGCCTTACGGCGGACAGTTATTATACTGATTATCTTCATCTCATTGAAAAAACAGATTCCGATAGCTTTGTTTGGAGTGTTAGCGGGGTTTTTGACGCAACTAATGGCGACCATTTAAGGCTAACTAGTGAGGCGCATCGTTTAAGCTCATCGGCTGGTTTTGGCCGAAAATCAGATGATTATGTGCCAATATCATATCTAGCAGGTGAGATAGTAGCACCTGAGCTGGTTTTTACTGCGCCACCACCAGGTTGCCCTAGCGGTGAAATGAATTGTGGATATCGATATGTAAACCCAATGAATCCTGGAACTATCAACGCAACTATTTCGCACCCTAAAGGAATAAAAAAAGCAAGGCTAATATTATATTCTGACACTATTACCAGAGAAATAGGCTTGGGAATCACTCAAAGTTCAGCTACCGAAGCTTCACTTAGTTTCGACCTAGCTGAGCTAGGGCATACCCTCTATAACTACCGCATTATTGCCAGCAGTAATAGCGGAACTACTGTTCAAAGCGCCTATTATACGATGAGGGCTGACAACGACTTAATTGCAGCGCCGAACAACTTGACAATAGTAGATAATAACGATGGCACTGCAACAGCGACGTGGCAGGATTTAACAGGTTCGCCACAATTTAACCGCTACCGAATTTATTACAACCAAAACACTCAGGCCTACATAAATGATAGAAGCCAATATACTTTCACTTTGCCAACAACAAAGAGTATTAATTTTGGGGTAGCAGTTTGTTACTTAATAAAGGATTCGGTATCAAACCAAGAGGTTGAAAAATGTTCCCATTTCACTTCTGACGTTTACGAAAAAAAATCGATACTTAGCATCAAAACAGATTTATTGGGAACAGTTGCTCCCCCATCAGGTCAATAAACATGTCATTAAAAATAAAATCATTATTAGCTAGTACTTTATTGTTAGTTTCTATGCTTATCGCATTGCCCGCTAAGGCCTATGAAGTACATTTATGGGAAAAAGTTACAGCAAGTGACGCCGACAGCAGCAGTAACTTTGGTATTGATAATGATAGTTTTGGTGATTACGCTATCATAGGTGCCAATGCAGGGCTTAATGCTGACGGAGCTAGGGCGGGTGCTGCTTATATTTATAAGCAATTGCCTTCAGGACAATACATTGAACAAGCTAAGCTAGTGGCCAGTGATGGCTTAGCGGGTGACAGTTTTGGTAGTTCTGTTGCCATAAATGGTGATGTTGCGGTTGTTGCGGCCAATAGAAAGCCCCACTTTGGTAATGATTATATAGGCGCTATTTATATCTTTAAAAAGCAACCAAACGAGCAATGGCTTGAAATTCAAAAAATTGTGCCGAGTGAGGGGGTAATCAGTCGTAGCGGTAATAATTTTGGTCGTACAATGGCTATGTCAAACACCACTATTGTGGTAGGTGGTTATAGTGGTAACTATGGTCGTTCTGTTTACTTATACGAATTTGACGGGTCTGAATGGGCTGAAAGCCAAATATTAAAAACACCTAATGGAGGTTATGCCTTTGGGGTCAGCGTTGCCATTTCTGGCAATAATCTTGTTGTTGGTGATTACGCTGATAGTTACCAATTAGGCAAGGGGAGTGTTGGAGGTGCGTTGATTTTTAATAAAAATCAACAAGGACAATGGCATTATCAAACAACGTTAAAAGCCAGTAAGGGTTTCGACGCATCAACGTTTGGTTGGAGTGTTGGTATTGACGGCGGTACCGTAGTTGTCGGTGCTAATAGTGAGAGATCTGACATCAGTCAAAGCATCACATCTGGCGCCGCCTATGTTTTCCAGCAAGACAATTTACTAAACTGGCATGAAGTTGCCATTTTAAAGGATAATCAACTAAGCCATTGGGTAGGCTCTTCAATTGATATTGCTAATAATAATATAGTGCTTGGCGGCAGAGGTTTAGCCTCGCACTATAAAAAAAGCGTATTAGGAAACTACATACATATTGGCAATATTCAGGGCGAGGGCATGCGAGTATATAACTGGGGCGGCAATATTAACATTTCCAGCATTGGCATATTAATGGGCAATATTCATTCAAACCCCGAAACCGTGCAATCGTTTAAATTTGATTTGTCAAAAGACTGGCCAGCCTTACAAGTAAAATCTCATACTGTCTCAACTGGTGAGCTTGTTTTAACTTGGAATCCACCCATAGATACTAACCATTACATTTTAATTCAGCGTACTCCAGATGGTTTGGAAACCGAAATCGCGATAAATTCAAGCTTAGGCAAACAGACACTATATTTGCTTAGCTCCGGCGAATATCAGTTCGTGCTTAAATCTTGTAACACGCAATGTGATGGACAGACATCGGAGCCGCTAATTGTCTGGGGGGAATCAAACGTTGTGTCAGGTGAATTGGGATTAAACCATAATATTCCTACCGGAAGAGTATGGCCGCAAAGTAATTCCACTCTATTCGACTTCTCCTTATTTAAAGACTACCAAGCCAACCGATATCAACTAAGTTACAGCTATAACGATTTTGACCTGCAACCACAAACGAGTACTCAAGATATAGTGGTAGATCAACAAGGTTTTGCCATTAACGTGCCCGAAAATACCGCTAATGGTTTTATTACTTTTTATTTAACCATGTTTTTTAACGATGGCAGTTCGCAACAGCATAAAGTTACTGGTGAGCTAAAACGCTATTTGGAAGCCCCAGAAATCACCAATTTGTCTTATTCCCTAAATAACGATACCCAATTTACTGCCAGTTGGATGCCATCTCCATTAGCTGATTTTTATGATTTACAGGTAGTGTATTTTGTTAATGGTAGTAAACAGTCTTCCACTATTTCAATGATCACAGAAACCCAAAAAGAATTTAATTTACTTAACCTCTCACAAAACAAAGCCATTGAAGGCATTGTTTTTATTGAAGTGGTGGCAAAAAAACGTCATCAAGCAATAACTGAGTCAAATCGTGGTATCGCTAGGGAAGTGTTATGGCGGACACCAGATGTTGGTGGTTATCCGCCAATGCTAGAGTTACAAAATCCCACGAAAACTAAAATGACGCTAGGGGAACCGGTTAATGTGTCAGTATTGGCCTCTGATGATGGCGGTATTGCCAAAGCTATATTTAAGATATCTGGGCTTAATGTTAACGTGCCAGCAATAAATTTTTCTGATCCAGCTGGTTATGGTATCAGTCATGTTTTTAGTCATGATTTTTCCGAGTATTTTAATGGTCAAACAATCAGCTCTTATTTGTTAACAATTGACGTTTTTGATAACTATGGTAAATCGTCGCAACAAAAGTATCAATTTAGTCTTTCTGCGACCGATGTATTACCACCCCAGGTAATTAGCGTAGAAAATTTAGGTAATGCCATGTATGGCATTACCTGGAATGGTACCAATTATGCCAACAGAACTATGATTGTGGGTGTTAATGACCAAGGTGAACGATATGCGGTAACTAATGCAATAACCAACGGTTATACAAGAGTCGTCGCTAGGCACCCTTTTTCTTATTATTATATTTATGCCTGTTATTCTGGTACATGTAAAAGCAGTCAAAATTTCACTCTAAATCCCTTCGTTGATGAAAATATCTTAACACTTAAAACAGAACTATTAGGAACGGCCGTGACTAAGTAAAATACAAATGTCTTTATATTTTAACTAGATATAAAAATTGCAAATACATTTATTAATTGTTATTTTACGAGCGCATATTTTGAAGGCTACAATCAGACCTTTATGGGACATGTTATGGTTGTATTTACAGGGAACAGGGATGAAAGTAGTTAAAAGTGTACTCATTGCAGCAACAATACTTGTTGCATCGTTCAGCGCGAACGCGTCTTCAAAAATAAAATACCTCAGTGTAAAAAATGATTTTGTCTATTTTATGCTTGAGCAAGCCAAAGAGCATATCTTACCTTCTTGTGTTGCAACAGAAAATAGCCAACTCTGGGCATTTGAGTTAGCAGAAAAAGATGCCGACCAAAAACTTACCCTGTTAACCACCGCTTATGCCAGTAACTTAAGTATTTCCGTGCAAACGGCCAATACTTGCACCAATACCACGACTATTGAAAAGCCTGACGCTATAAATATTGGTTAACTGCCATTATATACTCCCTTATATTAACCGAATTTAAATACCAAGAGATTTATCATGATAAAAGTACTTCCTTTGTTGTTAACCGCTTTTGCTGTCAGCAGTTTTGCCGATTCCAACATTAGTTATTTAAGTGTAAAAAATGATGCGGTATATTTTTCTACTACCAATGCAAAGCAACATACGGTTCCTAGTTGTGGAGCAGGAGAAGACGCCAATATGTGGGCATTTTCGTTAGACGATAATATTGGAAGGGCTAAATATTCAATGCTAGTTACTGCAATTGCTAGTAAAAGCATACTTACCGTTAAACCAGCAAACACTTGCGAAATAATTGGCGTTGAAGCGCCTAGTGAACTTAGCTTTGGTCAAGAAGGTAATTTGCCTGTTGGCGCTGGTTATTATAAATCATGCAATGAAATACTCATTAACAACCCTGCAGCGCAAGACGGCCATTATACTATACAGCCCGGCACACCAGGGATAATCACCGTCTATTGTGATATGGAGTTTAGCGGTGGCTGGACTTTGGTTATGCGGGGTAAAGAAGGCGATATTCCGTCTAACTGGTCTACGTCAACTGCTTCAATTAATGTGGCAAATGATAACTCCCCCTCAGGAAACACATTTAAGTTTAGTGATGACTTAATTAATTACTTAAAGACAGAGTCTTATCGGGTGAATCACAACGGTTTAAGCATTTTCTTTAAACCCACATGTGCATACAACCATTTAGGAAAAACCGACTATTCGAGTGGTTATGAATGCGCAGTTTCATATGAATCTGAAGAATTTGTAAATCGATGGCCTTATAATGATACATATATCCCCAAATCGAGCTCAAATAGATATTACTTAGGTCTGAAAGATGTACAAGATAATGGTAATGAATCCTTTAATATAATAACTAACCATCAAACTTATGGCTGGATTGTAGCAGACAGAACATTGCGGAGAGGAACATATGCAAATGGTACCTCTTGGCGAAATGGTGCAGATTATGAAGGTTCGTTTAATTTGTGGGTACGTTAGTTGAAGTTTAATTCTTGATTTATAAAGCTCCTTCAACCTAGAGATTTAATATGAGCAAGTTATTAGCGAGTTTTGTCTGCTACTGCCTGATATATATCGTGCCATTCTCAGTTAAGGCTTCAACTGTGTGGCAAGTACCTGTATCAGACTTTATTACCACTAATAAAATTGATTTAACAAAGCCGCCACAATGTATAAATGTGCCATCTGATTCACACTTTGGTGCTACCGTTACCATTAGTTGGTGTGCTGTTGAGGGGGCTATTAAATATCAATTAGTAGGCTTAGCAGAATCGACTGTAGATATTACCCATGACAATTTGTCTTATAGTACAAATCACTTGCAACAAGGTCTTCATCAGCTCTGGTTAAGAGTCTGCTTTAAAAGTGGCTGTTCAATATATTCAGATACTTTTACTATCAAAATATCTCCACCTGAGCCACCCAGTAAACTAATAGGCATCATAAAACCAACAACAATTTTTGAAAAAGCAAATTATTTGTTAACTTGGGGTGCAACATCTAATGCGACTCATTACGAAATTGAACACAACAACGATAGTGGCACTGAAACTATCATTGTTGTAGCGACAAACTATGAAATGAGTAATGCCACTTCTAGTGATAGTTACCGTATTCGTGCATGTATAGAACAGGTATGTGGTGAATATTCAGAACCTATATCTTATCAGGTGAAATCAGCTATAGAACAAGGTCTTGAAATAACGAATTTAGTGCCGTGGGAGGGAGGTTACGCCAGCATTGACGGTGTATTTGATTTGCAATGGCAGCAACAGGTCAACATTGACCGTTACGATATAATTTATGGTTATAGCGACCTAGATACCGAAGAGTGGCTCGAACACTCCATTAATAATTTACCGGGAAATGCTTTTTCTCAGCGAATTGTATTGCCAAAAGATGTACGCAACGGTTTGGTCAGTTTTTATCTTATCCCTTATCGGCAAAATAATGCTGTAAATTCACTTAAAGTTAATGGATTAATTAAGCGACAGCTTGCAAGACCTAGCATCAGTCATTTTTCTAATATGACGGGAAAATGTGATACCACAGGAAACTGTGATCATTATTTCAAAGTAAAATTCAAAAAAATTGACCAAGCAAGCCGTTATCAAATTTTTGTTAGTTATTCAGCTTTAAAAAACGGCAATGAACAAAGGTACAGAGGAGTTTTGTATTATGATGCTGACCAATCGTCGCCAAACTATCCGTTACCAACTGAAGAAAATGGTGAATTTGTTACTGAATTTAACCTCAATTCATTAGCAGATAAAAATGGTGTAACGCCAATTGCGGGGGCTGTGCATGTTGAGGGGCAAGCAATGCGGCCAGATAGTTACCCTAGTGCAGTGCAATTACAAATAATGTCTAATTTAACAGAAACAAAAACCCTTGCTTGGCGAGAAGGGAGTAACCAGTTAGTGTTGGATGTTATAACACCTTTACCTTCTACAGTCTTTTCACTTGACGACATCATAATTGCCAATGTTTTCGCTTGTGATAAAGGAGTTAGTGGCACTTGTAATAGTAATGAGAATGGGCTTGGTATAGATTTTATTGAATATACCTTGCAAGGGCCAAAAATTGATTTTTCTTACAAAATTATGGACTCAAGTTTTAATTATTTTCAAAGCTTTGAGCCATTATTTGAAAGTAATAGCACCGCCAAAACGGGCAATTATAACTTATTCATTAATGTAGTTAACACAAGTGGAAACAACATAACCAAGTTAATTACATTTACTCGCGAAGTGGGTAGTTATAACACCCCTGTAATAAGTAATATTACAGCAGCCGAAAATAACAGCGAATATTTGATTGAATGGACTGGCTATCAACACGCCGACGTTAAACGCCTTTATAAAAAAATTAATGAAAATTTAGTTAGTATAGTTGACTATAATATAGAGCCCGAGAAATTTTCCGTAACACCAAGTAGTAACAATGAAGAGCTTTATTATATTGAAACGTGTTTTGGTACTGATTGCCACAGCGTTCAAGCTAATCACTGTACAAGTAGTGCAGCATGTGAAGTAAGAAGAAGCGAGTTTTTTTTACTCGTTCCAACAGTTCAGCCAAAAGGATTTTCTATTCGAACAGAATTGCTTGGTACGCCAATTAAATAAACTTTCGTTACCTAAAACTATCTGTTTTCAAATGAATTATTATTTTCTTGCGTAGAGACAACCAAGTTGATAAATTATCGCCCAAGTAATTGAGGGTTATTAGATAACCTTTACTGGATACTGAAAAATTACAAGGAAAAAGGATGAAAGTAGTGAAAAATGTACTCATTGCAGCAACGATATTTTCTGCATCAATAAGCGCGAACGCCTCTTCAAAAGTCAAATACCTCAGTGTAAAAAATGACTTTGTCTATTTCATGCTTGAGCAAGCCAAAGAGCATAGCCTCCCATCTTGTGTAGCTACCGAAAATAGTCAACTGTGGGTGTTTGAATTGGCTGAAAAAGACGCTGACCAAAAACTCACTCTGCTAACCACCGCTTATGCCAGTAACTTAAGTATTTCGGTAGAGTCAGCAAATGCTTGTACTAATACCACGACCATTGAAAAACCTGAAGCGATAAACATTGGCTGAACAGCTTTTTTGTAATTGATATCCCTAAAATAATGCAGACTATTTTGAATAGAGAAATAACAATGAAAAAATTATTAACTTTGCTTTTAATTGCAGTAACTAGCCAATCTTTTGCTAGCTCGAAAATTAGTTATTTAAGTGTAAAAGATGAAGTTGTCTATTTTTCAACAACTTCAGCGAAAATTCATGCAATTCCCGACTGTGTTGCAACTGAAAACCAACAAAAATGGGCTATCCCCATGGGAAATTTAAATGGCCGCGCGATGTATTCTATGTTGGTAACGGCGGTTGCAGCAAATTCCTTGGTGACCATAAACTCTAAAAATAGTTGCGACGTTACGGGATTTGAATCACCAATAGAAATTGCTCTTGGTACAGACGACGCTTTGCCGACAAGTGCTGGATTGTATAAGTCTTGTGATGAAATTGTACAAAATAATCCAACTGCACAAGATGGTTTATATGCTATTCGTCCAGGCACCGCTGGTACTATTAACGCCTATTGTGACATGGAATGGGACGGAGGTTGGATGCTTGTGATGCATGGTCAAGAAGGTGATGTTCCACTTAATTGGCATAGTCATACTACAGAGTACAATGTATTGGATAAAAACCTACCTGATGGCACCACTTTTAAGTATTCAGACACCTTTATTAATTTATTGAATAGTCACGGTTACCGAGTAACACACAATAACATGACACGATATTTTAAGCCGACATGCACATACAGGCATAATGCATCAGCAGGTGGAGATTGCATTGTTTCTTATGAAACGGCAGACTTTCAAAATCCTGCATTATATCCTTGGACACATTCTAGCTTCGGGGGGGTAGTAGGGCACTCAAAGCTATCTGGTACCAATACTTACTTTATTAATACAAGTCTTAATAGCGTCATCGGTTGGCAGGTTGGTTTAGATTCAAGCACTGAATATGCTTTGGGTGACGGGTCTCAAAAATCTAGCCCTGATATTAGTGCTTCTTTTAATCTTTGGGTTCGATAACTATCTTTGATAATAATTCTTACTTTCAGCAAATAATCGGGTTATTGTGATGATTAAGCTACTCTCCATTTTTCGATTTTCATGCATGCTTCTGTTAGCTTGTACATCGTACGTACATGCTAGCATTGGTTGGTTAATGCCTGTATCTGACTTTATCACTAAGGGTCAGTTACCCTCTATACCGATGTCAAATTGTTTGAATGTTCCAACATTTGCAGAATATCAGGAAGAGTTTCAAATATCTTGGTGTGGCGTTGACGGAGCAACAAGTTATCAATTAGTTAATCAACATGCTGAAGCTGTTTATGTGGGCGCTGCAACTTCATTTATTACTAGTAATATAGAAGGTGAGTATACATACAAAGTCAGGGCGTGTAATAGTTCGGGATGTAGTGACGATACTAGTTATCAAACCATATCAATAGCGCCATTAAAAACACCAGTAGGACAGCCGAATATTAACCTAAACAGTACCAACTATGAAGCTGTTGCCTACCAGCTAAATTGGTCGGCAGCAGAAGGCTATATTGAACATTACCAGTTAGAGATTACAGAAAACGGTCAATCAGTCATTGAAATAGTAGGCGCTCAGGATATAGCGCAATTCTTTTCTACACCTGGCGAAAGAACATATCGAGTGCAGGCATGTAACGAATCTGGTTGTGGTCAATTTTCAGAAGCCGTAACAACTAGCATACAGGCCGCAGCAACCGATGTTATTTATTTAGATAATCCTGAAAATGGTAATGGCTTACCTCAAAGCACAAACTTGAATTTCTATTTGAATTGGCAAGTACCTGAGTTAAAAGATGGTTATCTATTGCAATATTCTTACCAAACGTTTGATGGGCAGCGTCATGAAGTGGAGTTAGCTTTAGGAGCAGAAGCCGAATCTTTTCATGTGTCGTTGCCTGAAGATGCACAAAATGGTCAAGTCACCTTTTATCTCATGCCTATTGTTGATGGGGAACCGTTGTACTCGGCTAAAGTGATTGGACAGCTGCGGCGCCAACTTGCTACTCCTGTCATTACTGATTTCTCGTATAGTAGTGCTAATGACACATATTTTACTGTTGAGTGGCAAGCTGTACCGTTGGCTGATACCTATAAAGTGGAAATATTTTACCTTAGTAGCGTAGATGATTCATTAATTAGCACATCTTTTGCTAACACAGCAGACTTAAAGCGTAACTTTTCTATATCTTCGCTTGGTATTTTTCCTAAAGCAGGGACTATATATGCTCAGGTAAAAGCATCGAGCAATAATAATCAGCTAGAAGGTTCAATAAGTAGCGAGCCTTACGTTTTATCTTGGCGAACATCTGATACGGGCGGGTCAGCTCCGGAAATTACAATAAACAGTCCACGTGATTTAAATACTTATTCATTGATAGAGCCAATCATTATTTCAGCGGAGATTACCGACGATAGCGCTGTAAAGAAAGTCATAATCAAAGTACAGGGCGATAATGTAGCTCCGAGGATTAAGGATGAATTCAACCCAGTGACGGATAACCTTTACCAATTTGACCTTGCAAATATGTTAAACAATAGTCATACAGGGCGTATTTATATTGATGTTACTGCAATAGACGATTATGGCAAACAAACCATTAAATCTATTTCATTTAGACGAAATGCTGATGCCATTCCTCGTCCCGTAGTAACTGAAATTAGGTTGCTGGAAGGAAATAACTTTCAAGTATCTTGGAATGGCGAAAACAATGGTGCTACTTCAAACCATCTAATGCAAAAAACTGATGGTATTGGAGAGTGGTATCCAAGAATATATAGACACTTAAGTGCTCCAAGCTTTACTTATCCATTAATGACAGCTGATGAGAGATTGAATAGATTTTACATCAAAAGTTGTTATGGTGAAAATTGCGAAATTAGAAAAGAAAGTGATGAGTTTCAACTAAAAAACTGGTCAAGTACCGGCTCCATCATCACTATAAAAACAGAATTACTGGGAACGGTTAAGAATTAAACTTCATGTAAGACAACAGTGATTTTTTGATAGTTTAGCCTCGAATATATTGAAGGCTAAGCCCTAAATCAGGTTTTCATAGGACAAGTTAAGTTATTAATACAGGGACAAGGATGAAAGTAGTTCTAAACATACTCATAGCAGCGAATATCTTCGCGGCATCATTAGGCACGCGCAATTCTTTATCCCCTTATAAATTATCGACTATGACATAAGATAAATTATGTCATGCGAATAGACAGAAAAATTCAAACCTTTATATATTAATTAATGGCGATTTAAACATGAATAAAATATCGAGCCTAGCTCTAATTTTGCTATGTACTTTCAATAGTTATGCAGGACAAGTAAGTTTTTTAAAAGTAGAAAATGACATTTTATACTTTTCTGTAGTTAACTCGAAAACTCACTTAATACCCAGTTGTGTTACTGCTGAAAATAATGACACTTGGGCAATATCGCTTAGTGAGGGTATGGGACGAGCCATGTACCCTATGTTGATGACTGCAGTTGCAGCGAAGATCAATGTGACCGTTGAAACGAAAAACACATGTGATATAACGGCATTTGAATCACCATTAAATTTGTCTTTTGGCACACAAAATAACGCTCCAGTTAATAGCAGTATCTATGCTTCATGCGATGAAATTTTACAAAACATCCCTAGTGCACAAGACGGTATTTATACTATACAACCAGGCACAGGGCAGTTAGATGTATTTTGTCATATGGATGTTCTTGATGGCGGTTGGACATTGGTCATGCGTGGTGCACAAGATGATATTGATAATTGGAACACCACAGGTGCTCTAAATATGGAAAGTAGCAATACTGATCAAGGCGCTACCTTTAAACTTTCCGATGATTTAATAAATACCTTGGTTAATGTTGCCTACAAAGTTGTATTAGATGAATCATCTCAGCAAAAAATCCGTTATTTTAAGCCGACTTGTGTTTATCGACACGAGGTTAATAGCAACTTGTCAAGCGACTGCCATACCTCATATCCAAACATGGACTGGCGCTATGGAACAGGGGATACTCATGAACGCGGTGAATTTCAATTTTCATTGAATAGCAGACCTATTAACTATGAGTGTAGAACGGTTAGGTTTAAAACAGGTGGTTTAAGTGACGCAAGAAAATTCAGCCAAAATAATTCATGCAGTAATTACAATGGCTCTGGTAGTGCTTTCATAAGCACGCTAGCAACGGCTAGTAGCTGGTCGGGTGTGAATATCACTTCTTGGATAACTGGCCAAGGTGGGCATGGGGCATTTAACGTCAGCGGATATTCAGTCTTAGAAGAGACTATGTCTAATAGTGTTCCATCTACCTCGTTTAATGTTTGGGTTAAGTAACTCTTATTTATTGCTGTTAGCCATTTATTTGGATGCATATATCAATGGAAACAAAATTTAGTTTTTTAATTAGTGTGATGATCTTGTGGTTGTTTAGTCTGAGCATTGTAAATGCTGCAACGACTATTAATTGGATTACACCGATAATCGATTATGAATTTAAAGATGGACGAAAGCCAGTGTCGCCTCCTAATTGCGTTGAATCACCTGCAGAAGTCATTTTTCAGGAAGAATATCAAATTTCCTGGTGCGGTGTTGATGGAGCAAGTGATTACAAGCTATATGAGAACAATGCATTACTGGTATATTCAGGGCCGAAGACTAGTTACCTAATAAAAAACAATGAGGGTAATTATAACTACCAAGTTCAAGCGTGTGTTAATGATATTTGCAGTGTATTAGGCGCTATAACAACGACAATAGTTGATCAAGTGGCCATTCCATCATCTACTAATAATGTTACCTTTCCTGAAACCATTTATGAAATTGCCGAATATACCATGCAATGGCAAGCGAGCACTGGCCTTGTTAGTTATTACGAAGTAGAACAATGGATAAATGGTGAATCTGTTATTCATAAAATAGTACAAAAAGATGATAATACGCCTTTAGCAACCAATTACTTATTATCTTTGCACGAAGGTAACTATGATTTTATCGTCAGAGCTTGTAATTCATCAGGGTGTAGTGACAATAGTGATGTACAAAGCATTACTATTGAGCAAGCTCTCGTAGGCGATTTATATTTATCTAATCCTGTAAACAGTCAAAATATTCCACAGAGTACTGATTTAACCTTTAACCTTAATTGGCCGGATAACCCCGAGGTAGCGCAATACCAGTTAAGTTATAAATATCATGACCTCACACTAAGCAGTAAAACCGTCCATCAACAAATTGACGTTAGCGATATAGTCAATAGTGAGTTAAATGCTGCCGTTGTTACTTTGCCCGACGATAGCGCTAATGGGCTAGTCACATTCTATCTAACCGAATATATTGCGGGTAAACCAACAACAACCAGAAAGGTCGTTGGTAAACTTTATCGCGTTCTAGCGTCGCCAATAATTAACGCATTTGGTGCTAATAATACTAACGACACTTCTTTTACTGCAAGTTGGACATCGGTAGCGCTAGCGGATAACTATACATTGGAAGCTATCTTTTACCGAGATGGTAAAAAAACGACTATCTATATCTATAATATTAACGGGACAAGTAAAGGGTTCAATATCGCTACTTATGGCGGCTTGCCCGACGATGACCAAAAGATAACGCTGTATGTTATTGCTCAAAAAGCAAATGGTGCTTTGCAACAATCTTGGAAAGGCTTACCTGCTGAGGTCGCTTGGCGCACGGAAAATACAGGGGGTACTAGGCCTGTTATTACATCATTTACCCCTGAAAATAATACCAGTATCGGTATTGACGATGCCTTTATATTAACCGCAACTGCCGAAGATGACGGCTATATTGATAAAGTTATTTTTGAAGTGACGGGCGAAAACATTAACCAGATGAAAATTGTAGAAAATCCGCCCTTTATCGCTGATTTCACGTCATCCTTTAATGGCTCAATGTTTGGTCAATACAACCTAAAAGCAACGGCCTATGATAATTACTTAAAAATTGCTTCAGAATATCGCGTAGTCACTCGCAATGCTGCGTCAATTAACTCGCCTATCGTTGAAACAATTAGTCAGCAAAATGATGGCAAATATAATATTCAGTGGCGAGGCTCTGATAGTGCATTGGTTAATCATTTGTTTAAAGTGAGCACTAAAGCTCGCAGTCTTATCAATAGCCCTTATATTAACGATATTTCAAAATCAGTAACGCTAACACCAAGTAACAATGAAAATGACTTTTATTACATTCAAAGTTGTTATGGTGCTGGAGTTAGCTGCTTGCCTAGAGCATACAGCGATTACTTTCAGTTAAACCTTCAAGCGACTATACCGCCAGAAATACCGACACTATCGTTGGAAAGTTTACCAGATAGAACAGGCAGTTTTACTTTAAGCATTGGAGCTCGAACTGACTTTGTAACTCTCAGTTTATTTGAGAAAATGGATGTCGATACAGATGTGTTATTGCTAACAGATATTAGTCAAACAGAGATCCCTTTAGCAAGTAATGTGATAGGTGAGCACTATTACTACCTTCAAGCATGCAATACGGCTGGCTGTGTTCAGTCTCTACCTGTAAAAGTCAGTGTTTGGGGTAATTCCATCATCATTCATACAGATCTGCTAGGCACTGCAATAGAAACAAGTACAAGTAACTGATGATTCATTTGCTAAGATAATCGGAAAATGAATCTAATAATAAAAAATAGTCAACTATTTTAACTAGATATAATAATTGCAAAAAGTATCGTTTGTTGTTAGTTTAGCTCCGCATATTTTGAAGGCTAAATCAGGTTTTCACAGAGCATATTTAAGTTGTACCTACAGGGAACAAGGATGAAAGTAATTTTGGATGTATTCATCGCTGCTATTGCTGGCGTTTTTTCTTATCGCCTGAAAAACCTTAAATTAATTCTTTTTTTATTTTTCACTCATGTTTTTTTTATATCAACTGCTTCAGCCACCACCGTGAGCCGTGCCTTTTTAGGAACCTATACAGGCTACAACGTTTATGGGTATATGGAGCATAGTGTTGTTCGTTCATATTTCGAAAGAGATAGGTCAATAGGTTTGATTTGGCAAGGAAGTGGCGAATATAGCTTTGAGATTCAAAAACGTAATAACCAGAATTCTTGGCAATCATGCGGTAATGGTGATGAAAGGAGCTCTAGTTCGCATTTCGAAATCACCAATAATTATGGTAACCCACCAGATGAGTATTTTTGGGGCGGTTGTAGTTATGAAGTCGGCGAGGCTATTACCGAAGTTAGAATACGTCGTGGCGGAGGTAGTTGGTTTGTGGTGGAAGTGCCACTTATTGCGCCATTTTTACCTAGGGAAGACATCATTGTCAGCTCAACAGCTAGCGCCGTTGGTAATACAACCTACATTAAAATGACTCGGATGTTTGGTAATGATGGGGTCAACTTACAGATAAAAACGAGTTTAACTAGCTGGTATAGCTTGCCGAGCGAGCAAGTCACATATAATAAATCGTTAAACCGAATGGAAATAAAGGATTTAGCACCCGACCATTATTATTTTCGTTTAAGGTCAACAAGAAATGCATTATTCAGTAATTGGTATGGGCAAATATATGCCAAAGTGGAAATTGAAAAGCCGTATCCTTTTGAATTAGAAGATGTAATTTATGGAGGTTATAACGGTAATTGGCAACCAGTCTTTGGCGTTGCTGAATATGAATATGACTATAACCAGTTAAATTATAATATTTGGCATACTAATCAATATCGCTCTACCACTACAACGTCAGTCAATGCGCAAAATAGCGTTGCCAGTGGACCATATCAGATGCGTGTTCGGGCAAAGGCGGCCAGCGGTCTAACTTCAGACTGGGTATATAGTAACGAAATTAACATAGTCGAAAAACCACCAACCCCTACACCTCCTTTTTTAAGTGTTGACCCTTATATAACAGAAGACAAGGGCTTTACCCTAACGACTGATAATTTTTCTGACCAAGTTGTTGATAAATGGCGTTATGAAGTGCAAATAGATAATGGTGAATGGCATTTTGTAAATTTAACTGGAGGGGGGAGAGCGTATTTATTTTCCTCAGCACAAGTTAATGGTGCTCCTATAGGGGTAGATGGGAAAATAAACAGTGGCCTTTATCGTTTTAGAGCCCGCACAGAGGCTAGATATCTACCAGAGCAATTTCACTCCGAATGGACTTATAGTGATTATTACCCGAGAGGAAATGAGATTAGCCAAATTCCCCCCCCGTCAGAGGTAAACACTTATATCGACGTTGATGAAGTTTATCTGCATTGGCCACAAGTTGTTGGTGCAGAACGCTATCAGGTGAAAATTAATAATGCTTGGTCTGAAGTTTTTGATGGTTCGACTTCTGAAACTCAGATAAATACCTCTAATTTAATAGATGGTAATTATATTATTAAAATAAGATCTATTGACGAACAAGGCAATTATTCTCGATTTCTAAGACAAAATTTCACCATAGATGCTGTACCCAGTATAGTCAGTAACATCACAACACACTATAGTAATGCAGGAAGTAACAATTTCATCTCAATTAACTGGGATTCTTCTGAAGAAAATGTGCAGTATTATCTTGAATACCGATATAACAATGGTTACTGGCAAGAGTATACCAATACTGCTAACAAGAGTAGTCCTTTGTTTCAACCATTAAGCGGCACGTATCAGTTTAGAATTAAAGTGCGCTCAAACACCACGCGCAAATTTTCAGACTGGGTATTAGGACCAAGTATTACAGTCACTAATAGTGAAAATACCCTGCTTGCGCCTTTATCTGTATATGCGGAACATGTTGTTGAGTCAAACAGCGAGCATATAAATGTCAGTTGGCAGATTGGTACTACATCAACCAATGCGGGTGTCAGCTATGAAGTGCAAAAATATGATATGAACAATCGTTTATGGTTTGGTGTTGGCTCTACCCTTGAGGAGCAGTTTAATGTGAGTAATACAGAGCCGGGTGCTCACCTTTACCGCGTAAGAGCGTCAAGAGGTGGGTTATATACGCCCTATGTGTCAATGACTGCGCCGATTAGAGTGTTAGAGCAATCAGGCGAAATCAGTATACCGCATTCATTGACTGTCAGATCAAATACAGGTTACCAACCTCATCTAAGCCTAACGTGGCAATCTGCATCAACAACAGGGCAACATTTTATTGAAAAGCGCCTTAACAAGGGCTCATGGCAAGAATTCACCAATACCGCCAATTATAGTACTGCGCTATTCAACCCAGAAGTAAATGTTATTTATGAATTTCGAGTTAAAACGAAAGAGACACTCGATGGCGTACAATACTTTTCTGCTTGGTCTGAAACTATTTTGTATCACTTAGTAACCAAACCCCAAGCGCCAGAGCTAGTCGTAAAAAAGATAAACAATGGTCTGGAAAATATTCAATTATCTTGGCAGCTGGCTGAGCATGTAGAGAGTTATCAGCTATATCAATCATTTAACGGCGCAAGCTTTGTTCTTAGCCCTGAGATCATTCCTGGGGATGCATCGTCATTTGTAATAGCTAGATCTGCAAATGGGGAATATCGCTTTAGACTTGATGCCTGTAATACTGCTGGTTGTACTCCGTCACTGCCTGTGAACATCAATGTTAATTCAAAGTTGATTATTCATACCGAATTACTGGGAACAGTTAAGAATTAAAACGTCACTGTAAACAATAAGAAATTAGCACAAATAGGCTGATTTAAAACAATGGAAAATTAAGGGATATGCATTTAAATAGAACAGTTGTCATTGGTATTATGGTATTGGTGTTTAACTTAACTCTAGTCTGTAAGGTAAATGCATTTTTTAGTGTTTTAGATAGCCCTGTTTTGTCTATTCAAGAGAACAGCCGAAACTTTACGGTTAGTTGGACAGGTGTTGAAGGCGCTACGAGTTATCAACTCGAAAATTCATATAAAGAGCAGGCGTGGCAAATCGTCGGTAGCTATTCAGTCACAGCGGTTGATTTTTCTAAACTTTCTTCAGGTGATTATCGTTATCGGGTGAGTGCATGTAACAGTACCGGATGTTCAGAGCCATCAGTACAAACAGAGGTTACAGAAATATCTTTAGCTTATATTGATGAAAGACTAAATATACATGCTGAAACAAGGGGAGATGGTCTTATATACATGTTTGTTAGCAATAGTCACAGTGATGGTGTTTTTGATTTGAATTATCAGGGCCAAGCTAATCCAACCATTACGGGGACGTTATCAAATATTTCGTGGAACGAACTTGAAGATGTCGCAAGCCGTTTATTACCAGGAGGAGGATTCAGATTTACAATTAGCCTTTGTACTTCAAATGGTTGCACACCTCAATCATACTGGAGTAGCTGGCTTTATCAAACACCTCGAATAATTTCAAGTTTACTGTTAACCACTGTTGATTCCCAGCTCGATTTAACCTGGCAACATGCCAATATGCTGCCAATGTATTATTTTGTCGAACAGAGTATTAACGATGAACCATATCAACACTACAAAACACTGTCAGATATCAAGCAACTTCAAATCGAAAATTTAACTGATGGATATTATCAATATAGAGTCAAGGCTTGTATTCCTGGAAGGGAGATCTGCTCCACTTTTGTTGAAAGTGAGAATGTATACATCGGAGGTAATCCAGGCGCCCGAAGCCTAATTGATGGTTATTGGGGGTATTCTGATGGCCAACAGTCACCTTCTGCTCCACGCTATGTTTTGGATATTTCAGAAGATACAACTGTTGATATTCGGTTGAAATCACCCGAAGAAAATACTGCGGTATTGATTTTGTTAGAAGACGAAAATCATAGACAAATTAACGCGATAGTTAGTCAAACTAGGCTAAATCAAAATAATATTAATTTATCCATGTTTCTTACTAAGGGGCGTTATTATGTTTTAGCATTACCTTATACTAGAGGTGTTGCGAGTCAAATAAATAAACCATTTAAGCTAATAAGTACAGGGGCTACATTATTACCCTATACAACAACTAAAATTGAAGGTGAAATTAAAAATTCAAATGTTGACGACATTTTTGCTGCGAAAAACCCTAGATTTAAATTAACATTAGCTGAAGAAGAATATATAACAGTAGAATTTCATACTTTTTTAAGTGACTGGGCTAAGATGAGCTTGGTTGACAAAAATAATGAAGTTATTGTAACTACTAGGGTTTCAAGTAAAAAACCAAACTTACTGATGTTAGGTCAAAATTTAGAAGCAGGTGAGTACACAATAATATTGTCTACGGTGTATGAAAGTGGCTCGGGAAATTATACGTTATACTCATTGCATCCCGATATCACTCCTCTTATTCCTTCAATAAAGCAAGGCCAGTGGGCTGCTGGAGTGGCAAACTCGCCCATTACTTCTAACGATATGCGTTATCTCTTAACCGTTAATGAAGCACAACAAGTTAATATTGATTTAGAAACGGAATTGATGGTTGGGGCCTGGTTTCAGTTACTAGATCAACATGGGCAAGTACTGCTTGATGGTGTTCGTGATGAGTCAGATAATAAAAGAATAACCATTTCTAAATATTTGGCTGCGGGTCAATACCAACTAGTAGCATCCACCTATAACGATACTACGGCCAGTGAATTTACCGTCTCTACCTATAATGGGGTTATCAGTAATATGCCTCAGCTTGTGGTCGACACTAAAAATGGCAGTTGGTCATCGTCCGCAGGGCAAAACACGACCTCCTTTAAAAACCCTCATTATTGGTTGGATATAGATAAAAAGCAGCAAGTAAAATTAAAATTACATACAGACCAGTTTTTGATAAACCCGTATTTATATCTGCTTGCTGAAAATGGACAGACAGTAACCATCGGAGAAAGGATTAATATCAATGGTTGGGTTAAAGATGCGGTGATTGACCGCTTATTAATGCCAGGTCGTTATCAAGTTGTTGCTGCGACTTCGCAAGAGGGAAAAACTGCTGATTTCACCTTGTCGACCAATTACAGTCAGTTAGTTGAAAGGCCTGCACCAAGCAATGCGCCTGAAATGCCAAGCTGTTTAATTGCCCCTAACACCGTTTATGCAAATCAACAATATCAAGTAAGATGGTGTCCTATTGATGGTGTTGAGTACTATCAATTATCGGTTAACAACCAAGTACAGCAGTTTAACCCTTGGGAAAATTTCACTATTGAGCAAAATATCCCCGGAGATTATAGCTATCAAATTAGCGCGTGCAATCATCATGGTTGTAGTAGCCAAACACCAATACAAACCGTAACCGTTTCAGATGAAACTAATGTGGTGAATTTTCGTTTTGACGATAATGGCGATAGCGAAAATCCTACAGGGCAGTTTGTTGTTTCTTGGGATAATGTGTCAAATGCCACGGGTTATCAACTAACCACGGTTTATCATAACTTTAGTGGTCAGCTTATTGAGACAACGATCGACCATGCCAGTACGCAGCTTACCGCTATTATTAACCTGCCAGATGATGCGATTAATGGTGAGGTCTATTTTACATTGAAGACCTTTGGTAGTGGTGATATTCCAACACAAGTTCTTCAGGGGGATATGCTAAGAAGCCTAGCAGAACCAGAGAACCTAAGTTTAATCAATAACTTAACAAGCGATGAGTATATTCAAATAAAATGGGATGCCGTAGCGCACGCTGATTATTATCAAGTGTATACCTTCGCCTCAAATGGCAGTACTACACGTTACCCAAAAGTACAAGAGCATACCAGCGCCACCGAGCAATGGATACATGTGCCAGAGTTAGTGAATACCTATATAGGTCAACAAACAGTGCCCGGTATTATATCTATGCAGGTAAAAGCATATAACTACAGTGACCAACTTGCACCGTCAGCGTTAAGTTTACCGGCAGATATTGAGTGGCGCACGCCATCAACAGGTGGCATGCCGCCTGTTATTAATCAGTTAGTACCCGCTGAAAACGGACACTCTTCCCCATTAGATAGATTGATAGTGTCAGCAGAGGTTGTTGACGATGGCAGTATCGAAAAAGTGATTTTTACACTGTATAGCCATACTTCCGATAGTATTGTACGAACCAAAGAAATTTCTACGCCACCTTACAGTGCAGATTTTGGCAAATACTTTGATGGTGGCGCTTTGGGCACTTATTCAATAAAGGTCACCGCGTACGACAATTATGGTAAAAACACCAGTGAAAGTCACCGATTTACACGCGATTATGATACCAATGTAACGCCGACCATAGAAAGTATTTCCAATCCCGAAGACAACACATTTATTGTAAACTGGACCGGTGGCGATGCGGTAAAACATATGATTGTTAGAAGACCAATCGGCAGCAGTGATATATATCAAACCATCAACAGTAATGCCGTAAGCCCAACCACGATTACGAATCAGCCAATAGACAATGAATATCGAATTTTTAGTTGTTTTAATGTGGAATGCACCTTGCGAAAACTAAGTGCCACTTTTGAGCTTAAAGACACAACAAGTCTGCCAAGTATAATAAGCATTAAAACTGAGCTACTTGGTACAGCATTTGAAAAAGCTAGTACAAATAATTGATGATTAAATTACCGATATAATTAGTAAAAGGTATCTAATGTTGTAAAAAAGTTAACCATTCTAATTAGGGGCTGTTGATCTTTGTTTGAATTTTATACGTAAGTGACAATCTAGTATAATTTACTTCGCCAAAACCAAACTAAACGAGATTGTCATGCCCCGATTAATGCTCACTGATGAGCTGTGGTCGAAACTAAAAGCTATATTGCTTGAAGATAGAGTTTATAACAAGCTTGAACATCGACAAACGCTAGAGGGAATACTTTATCGTTTACGTGTGGGCTGTCCTTGGCGAGATTTACCTGAATGTTTTGGCTTATGGAATACGATTTATCGTCGTTTTCTTCTTTGGTCAAGAAAAGGTGTATTAATGAGGTTATTCAAATCACTAGCCCAAAATAGCGGTACTGAATGGGAATTCATTGATGGCAGTTATGTTAAAACTCATCAACATAGTACAGGCGCAGCTTCAGAGCATGAGCAAGCTATTGCTCTTAGCCGAGGTGGCAACACGAGTAAAATTCATTTAGCCGTTGATAGTTATGGGTTACCGATTGAATTCATTATTACAGGTGGTGATGTTCATGATAGTAAGGTGGCGAATGAACTGATTGAATTATTACCGCAGAGTGATTTTGTAATTGCGGACAAAGGGTATGATAGTGAGGCTATTAGAGATAAAGTTCGTGAACGGAACTCAAGCCCCATAATACCTAAGAAACAGAACTCTAAAACAGGTAATGGTGATATTGATTGGTGTTTATATAAATACAGGCACTTAGTTGAAAATGCATTCGCAAGGCTAAAGCACTTCCGTGCCATAGCAACAAGGTATGATAAGTTGAAACTACAGTTTGAGACTATGCTGGCTCTTGCATGTTCAATGATTTGGCTGCCAATGTGAAAGATCAACAGCCCCTAGATATATAAATTACAAATACATTTATTAATTGTTAGTTTTCTCAAGCTAGTATTGTTTAACAAGGAAAAATATTTTGATTACAAGGATGTTAGGTAAGAATGCAATAAAACAATGCACTTGTTTGTTTTTCTTACTTCTATTATTAGGAGGGATCTCTAATTCTGTTTATGGATTTGGGGCTACAAATGGGAATTGGGTTAGTTCTGGTGGTATAGATTATCGCTCAATAAACAACCCTCGTTATCAGTTTAGTCTTTCATCCGCGAAAAATGTGCAATTTGAAGTGTCTGCCGTTCTCAATGGCGGTTTTCATCATGGTATCCATTTGTTTTTGCTTAATGCCAATGGAGTGGTGATCCAAGAGAAACGAGGAGGCGTCACAGGGACTAACGGGGCTTCAGTGTTAACCCAGTTTTCTTCGAATATTCAAGCAGGTATTTACACTTTAGTGGTAGGTACTAAAAGAGATAGTGAAAGTGGTACATTTAGCATATCAACATCTGACACAACACTGCAAAGGATGTCAGCCAGAATAACAGGTGGAAGTTGGGTCAGCTCAGGCGGAACAGACTATCGCTCAGTAGATAATCCTCGTTATAAATTTAGCTTGTCAGCCGCGCGAAATGTCCGTCTTGATGTAACGTCGATTGTCCAAGGTTACAACTATGGCGTTCGTTTATATTTACTTGACGAGAATGGAAGTATTATCAAGCAACAGCAAGGAGGTTCAACAGGAACACATGGAATACCAGTATTAACATTATTTACAATGGATCTTCAGGCGGGTGATTATACCTTGATAATGGGTACTAAGCGAGATGACGTCGAAGGAACCTATACTATCTCAACATTCGACTTAGACTCACCCTTAATAAAAAATACACCTAAAAAAACTAACGGTAATTGGGTCAGCTCAGGCGGCTCCGATTATCGCTCTGTGGACAACCCTCGTTATAAATTTAGTCTTTCATCAACGCGTAATATTCAACTTGAAATATCGTCTACCGTTCAAGGGTATAATTATGGCGTCCATTTATACTTACTTAATTCCAGTGGAGCTGTTATAAAACAACAACAAGGAAGTTCAACAGGAACACATGGAATACCAGTATTAACATTATTTACAATGGATCTTCAGGCGGGTGATTATACCTTGGTAATGGGTACTAAGCGAGATGACGTCGAAGGTTCCTATAGTATCTCAACGTTTGATATTGACACATCACTGCAAATACAAATACCTTTAATAAAACCTGTTGTTAGTATTAATAATTTAAAAAATTCATTTGACGTTAATTGGAATACTATTAACACAGCTAATAATTACATTGTGGAATATCAGTTGGAAAATGGTAGTTGGCAACTATTTGGTAACTATACCGTTAACAGTATAAATTTATCAGGTTTACTTACGGGACAATATACTTTCAGGGTTGCTGCATGTGAAGTTGATTTTTGTTCGTTATGGTCTGTAGTGAATGAGCAATCAATGATTAACGTACCGCAAAGTCCACAGAAACCAAGTGTTAACGTATCAACGCTCGATAATGGGTTAATTTCATTAACTATTAATAGCGATGGAAAAGCCGAAAACCACCAAATAAGATATGAAAATACATTTTCGCCCATATCAGACCACGGTGAATTTAATATAAACTCTACAAGCAGGGCACAGCATCATACTGTTGCTGACTTAGTCGGTGGGGAATACGTATTTTGGGTGAGCTCATGTAATGTAAATGGCTGCTCTGAAGAATCTACTGTTAGTCAATCCGTTGTTCAGAAGCCACCTGTAATTGCTAATGTTTCTGCTGAAATACAAAATTACAATGTATTGCTAAACTGGACAGTAAATAACGTTGGTCAACACCATATTGTAGAGTATAGCCGGGATGGTGATAACTTTTTGCCACTTGGCACAACTAGTAGCGGACTTAGTTATGATACGCCAGATTTGCTAGCAGGAAGTTATGAATTCAACGTCAAAAGTTGCTTAAAAGGTGTTTGTAATACTTCGGTTAGTATTTCTAATATTGCTTTCATCCCTGTACCAACAGTGCCAAGTTGTATTAACAGCCCCGATATTGCAGCGAATAATAAAGATTTTCTTGTTGGCTGGTGTGATGCAACTAACGAGCACCGCTACGAATTGTATGAAGAAAACTTGGGACTTATCTATTCAGGTAATGCAAATCAAGCGATGCAAAATATTGTAGATGGAGTGTATTCTTTTAAAGTTAGAGCATGTAATGATGTTGGATGTAGCAATTTTACTAATAATGCGGTAACGGAAGTACTTGAAATATTCTTACCTGCGAATGTTGCATCGCTTGATATTACAGACGAAATATATGAAGTAGCCAATTACGAATTAACTTGGCCACAAGTTATTGGTACCGTCGATTATTATGAAATAAGTCAAACTAATAATGGTATAACCTCAGTGCACCAAGTTACGTCTGGGTTCGAATATTCAGTTTCATTAGACGTTGGTAGTTACGACTTTACTGTTAAAGCGTGCAATATTAGAGGGTGCAGTAAAGAAGGCACTGAAAAATCTGTAGTTGTTAATGAAGCCTTAGCTGGCAATGTTTTCCTTAATAATGCAGTTAATTCGCAAGGTTACCCTCAAAGCACCGACCTTGATTTTTATCTTAACTGGCCAGAAATTAGCGATGCAACACAATATCAAGTCAGTTATCAATATATTGATTTTGAAGGGCAGCAACAAACGGTACACAATTATATTGCGGGAATGGAAAATCAATTAGATATAACTTTGCCTGAAGACGCCAGTAACGGGCTAATAATTTTCTATTTAACTGAATATAGTAATAATCAACCGACCGAAACCCGTAAAGTTGTCGGCTATTTACATCGACGATTGAGTACTCCAATGATCACCAGCTTCACTAATGATTCAAATATCGATTGGTATTTCAACGTGGCGTGGACACCAGTGGATTACGCTGATTTTTATACTGTAATAATGGTTTTTCATAATGGTGTATCGAAAGTAAGTGGTCATTCAGAGCGAGTTTACGCAACATCAAAAAGATTATCTGTAGGATCGTTCCCAAGTGGAGAAAATGCTCAGCCAGGTGTTATTACGGTTTATGTGGTGGCACATACTGAGAACAGGGTTATTCAAGAGTCTCTGAACAGTATGCCAGAAGAATTAAAATGGCGTACAAGTGATACCGGTGGTGCTGCACCGCAAATAGTCTCGATTACACCCAATAATAACCAAGTTTTATCACTTGATGATCCTGTAAAAATTTCTGCAGTAGTACAAGATGATGGCTCTATTGATAAAGTCATCTTTAAAATTAGTGGCGATGTCATTGGCGTTTTACTTTATGAGGATAAAACTGCGCCATATGAAGCCGACTTTACTGCTAACTTCAATGGTTCTATGTTTGGCAGTTACCATGTAGAAGTTAAAGCTTATGATGACTTCGGGAAAACAGCGAGAGAAAATATTAGTTTATCTCGAAACAAAAATGCCTTACCAACGCCCACCATACAAAGTATTACTAAATTATCAGATGGAAATTATAAGTTAGAATGGACTGGCTCTGAAAACGCTATTTATAGTAGCTTGGCGCAAACTTCGACTAAAGAATATGGAGGTTTCATTCACGACTATCGGATAATGAGTGGTGATATTGTAATTTCACATTCGAATGATAGTAAATATTACTATATTTTTAGCTGTTATAGCACAGGCAATACTTGCTCTCCCAGAACATACAGTGATTTTTTTCAACTTAAAAACACCACAAGTCAGCCAAGTTTGATAAGTATAAAAACCGAGCTACTTGGTACAGCGTTGGAAACAAGTACAAATAACTGATAGTTGATTTGTAGAGAGAATAAATAAAAGTATACAGTTCGGTGTTGAAAAAGAATTCACCGAATAATTTATATGTTTAACTATATGTATACATGGGTTTTATTGTTTGGTAATCTTTATTTGAACGTAAATAAAGTAACTTTATATTAAATGGAATACTTACCTAAGGGAATATGGAAGTTTTGTCTACCTAGAGCGGCTGTTATTTTTGGTTGTTGTACAGCGTTCTTTTTTGCCACTCTTTTATCACCTTACATCTATGCCAACGAACCTGTATTCAAACAAGAATTAAACCCTGATGTTGTGTATAGGACAAATCAGTTTGGTTCATCAATTGCTTATCATAATGATCGAATATTAGTCGGTACCCCAAGTGATTTGAATAGTCAGTATAAAACTCCTGGTGGCGCTTATTTATACAAAAAATCAAGCGACGGTAGTTATGTAAAAGAAGTCAGATTTGAAGTAGATCATGCCGACACATATTCATACTTCGGCAAGCAAGTATTGTTATCAGATCAATTTGCTTTTGTTTCTTCACCTTACTATACCGTTAATGGAATAATTAAAAAAGGCGTGGTTCTTATTTATAAACTATCGTCTGAAGGTGAATGGCAGTTCCATCAAGAGTTGGTGCCAGATGGAGCTCTTAAGGGGGAGCAGTTTGGTAAAAACATGGCAATGTCGAATGATACCTTGATTGTTGGGGGTTATCATTACAGTTCTTATTATAACTCTTACGTATATATGTATAAGCTGGAGGGAGGGCTGTGGGTTGAAAAGAAAAGATTCGAAAAACCAGTAACTGGTTGGAGGTATGGTTTGACAGGTTTAGCCATTAATGGCAATAAAATGGCCATCGCAGGTACTCGGATAGATGGTACTGAAAATATTCAAGAAGTTTATGTGTACGATAACACTAACGGTGATTGGGCATTAGAGGCAACCTTGGCACCTGAACCATCGGAAAAGCCTAAACAGTATGGCTCTGTCATTGCTATTGATAATAATACCATCGTCATTACTGACCCAGGTAAAAGAAGAAGCGAGCAATGGGCAAGTTGGTATGCAGGCGCCGCTTATATTTATGAAAACAACAACAACCAATGGCAGCAAACACACAGAATTTTTGACGATAGTGGTGACTTTGAAAAGGTGGGGGTAACGGCAGCGCTGAAAAACAATAACCTGCTGTTGGGTAGTTCGACAAAGGGTAGACATTATAAGCGCGACTTATTTGGCAAATGGCAAGAAATGTTTGAAATCTGGCAAGGAAATTCAGCCGTTGCTTTTACCAACAATGGTGGCGTATTTGGTGGACCCCACATGACAATAGCTAAACATCGCTCAGTAAAAGTATATGAATTTGACATCTCGTCTTCTGAATTAAAAATATCCTTACAAACCCATGACTTACAACTGGGTGAAATTAAGTTGAGCTGGACACCACCTAAAGGAGATGTGCAGTTTAAACTATTTGAAACCGTCGCAGGCATTGAACAAGAAGTGGCGATAGATTCTAACAGTGGCTCAGTAACCTTATACCGTCATCAAGTTGCTGCTCATTCATTTCACTTAAAAGCTTGTCAACTTGAAGTATGTCATCAGAGTAAGTCCAACATTATCACCATTGAGCCAGAAAATACCATTGTCGGCCAAATATGGCTAAATAATGCCGTTCCTGCTGGTCAGTTGTATGCATTAAGTAAAAATAGCGCGTTTAATTTCGAATTTTCGCATGAGCGCCAAGCAAGCTATCAACTGTATTATCAATATCAAAGCTTAAGTGGTAATACCGTTATTGTAGACAAGCCTATTGCACTAGACGCGTTACAATATACTGAGGTTATTTCAGACCAAGTTGCTAATGGCTTACTGACTTTTTATATAACCATTAACAACACCGATGGTACGAATGAACGACATAAAGTTACTGGGCGAACAGATAGAAAACTGGCAACACCTGAGTTACTTTCCGTGGTAAATGATTTAAGTAATCACTATAAATATACAGCGAATTGGAATCCCGTTGAACAAGCAGAAGCATATAATTTCTTTATTGGTTACCATACAGTCAGTGGTTATTTATGGAAAGTGCAATCACTCTACAATTCGGCGGATGGTCAATATACCTTTAGCATTCCAGATGAAGCAATAACTGATGCTGTTTCGTTTAAAGTCGGTGCCGCAATGTTATCGCCAACAGCACAATCTGCTTTAATAAAACATTCAAACCTGAGCAATCAAATTGATGTTGGCTGGGGGGCCGAAGATCAAGGTGGCTTGCCGCCAAGTTTAACCATTGATTGGCCAATAAAAAACTCCACTATAAGTATAGCCGAACCAGTTATCTTAAGGGCGACTCCCTTTGATGATGGTAGTATAGATAGAGTGGATTTTAGGCTCTCTGGCCCGGGTGTAAAACCAAAGCCAATCATAATTGAGGAGGCTCCCTATGAAGCTGACTTCTCTGAATATTTTGATGGCTCTAACATAGGTTCGTATTATATCAGAGCCACTGTTTACGATAATTATGGTAAATATACTGAAGTGGTTCAGAGTTTTAGCCGAAGTATTGCAGGTTTGCCGGCAATATCGATTAATTCGATAGAAAAACTCGCTGAAAATACTTTCCAAATCACATGGAGTGGCCAACAACTCGCTGTATCTAGTTTATTAGTTAAAAGTCCGGAAAAACAGTATGGGTACGCCCCTAATAATCTAGGAATTAAACAAAATCTGGATGACCAATTTACTTATAACACAGCAGATAGCGATACCTGGTACTACATTCGAAATTGCTTTAGTGACGATTGTAATCCTCGACAATACAGTGAGTTTTTTCAACTAAAAGAGGCCACAAACTCGCAACGTTTGATAAATATTAAAACAGAACTACTCGGCACAGTGTTAAATACAAATAACTAATAGTTGTAGCAGAAGAAGTTGAATAATACCTGTAGTTTTTAACTAGTTATATACATTGTTTTTATTATTTAGTAGTCTATGCCGTCAAGTTGTCAAGAGCCGTCCACTGGTTGTTTACTTGATTTTAAATAAAAGACTTATCTTAGGAATATGGATGTTTGATTTATCTAGAGCTGCGGTTATTTTTGGTTGTTGTACAGCGTTCTTTTTTGCCTCACTTTTTTCATCCCCTATCTATGCTAGTGAACCAGTATTCATACAAGAGTTAAGCCCTGAAAACGTGCGGTGGAGGGACGAATTCGCCTCATCAATTGCTTATCATAATGACCGAATATTAGTCGGCACTCCAAGAGAAATAATTCAGTCTAAATATAAAGGTGGTGCTTACTTATATAAAAAATCAAGCGATGGCAGTTATGTAAAAGAAGTTAGGTTTGAAGTGGATCATGCCGACGAATATTCAAACTTTGGCCAACAAGTATTGTTATCAGATCAATTTGCTATTATTTCTTCACCTAAGTATGGGGTTCATGGAATAAAGTCAAGAGGCGTTGTTTTCATTTATAAACGCTCAACTGAAGGTGAATGGTTACTTCATCAAGAATTGATACCAACTGAATCACCTCAATTTGAAGGGACAAACTTTGGTAATACCATGGCAATGTCGGGGAATACCCTACTTGTAGGTGGTTATACTTTTTACGGAATGAGTTATATCGCTTCCGTTTATATGTATAAATTAGAAGGAGATCAGTGGGTTGAAAAGAAAATATTTAAATCACCGGTAAATGGTTTGAATTTTGGTTTTTCTGGTTTAGCTATCGATGGCAATAAAATGGCCATTGCGGGTACTCGTATAGTTAGCAGTGGAAACATTCAAGAAGTTTATGTTTATGATAATACTAACGGTGATTGGGTATTAGAAGCGACTTTGGCCCCCGAACCTTCAGAAAAACCAAAACAATATGGGTTTGCTATTGCCATCGATGATAATACCATAGTAGTTACTGACAGAGATAAGAGAAGGAGTACACCATGGGACAACCATCGAGCAGGAGCTGCCTATATCTATGAAAAAGTAAATGAACAATGGCAGCAAGTATATAGAATTTATGAAAATAGCGCTGCCTTTCTAAACTTAGGCAAAAGCGTAGCGATGAAAGATAATAATTTGCTTTTGGGATCTGAAACTTATGCAAGACATTATAAACGTGATTTGTTTGGTGATTGGCAAAAAATATTTGAAACCAGGCAAGGTAATTCAGCTGTCGCTTTTACTGACATTGGGGGGGTGTTTGGCGCACCTCACACGACAACAGTAAGCTCACGATATAAAGCACGCTCGGCAAAAGTCTATGAATTTGATATATCCTCTTCTGAATTAAAGCTAGCCTTAGCTAATCATAATATACAGTTAGGTGAAGTTGAACTAGGCTGGGTACCACCAAAAGGTGGTGTATATTTTAAACTATTCGAAACTGTAGACGGAATTGAACAAGAGGTGAGCATAGATTCTGCTAGTGGCTCAGTAACGCTATTTCGTCATCAAGTTGAAGCACATTCATTCTATATTAAGGCCTGTAAAGTTGAGCTATGCCATGAAAACAAGTCAAATATTGTTGTTATAGAGCCTGAGAAAACTATTGTCGGTCAAGTATGGCTAAACAATGCCGCCCCCACTGGTAAGTTATATGCATCAAGTAACAATAGTGTGTTTAATTTTGAATTTTCACATGAGCGTCAAGCAACTTATCAACTGACTTATCAATACC
Organism: Colwellia sp. E150_009; assembly: GCF_053543955.1. Classification (NCBI taxonomy): domain Bacteria; kingdom Pseudomonadati; phylum Pseudomonadota; class Gammaproteobacteria; order Alteromonadales; family Colwelliaceae; genus Colwellia; species Colwellia sp. E150_009. The sequence continues at coordinate 8,304 of NZ_JBHFOM010000006.1, read as the reverse complement.
AAAACTTAAGCGGTGAAAGCATCACTGTAGAAAAACCAGTGACATTAAACGAGTTACAATTTACTGAAACTATTTCAGACCAAGTGCCCAATGGCTTATTGACGTTTTACATCACTATTAACAACCTTGATGGAACGAGCGAGCGACATAAAGTAACGGGCCGCTCTGACAGGCAGTTGACAACACCAGAGTTGCTTTCTGTAGTGCCTCAATTAAGTAGTGATTATAACTTTACAGCGAATTGGAACGCAGTTTCACAAGCAGAATACTATGATTTTAACATTGGTTACCATACAACAAACGGCTATCTGTGGATGAAGCAATCCTTTGTTAATTGGGCCGATGGGCAATATACGTTTGCTATTCCTGGGGATGCAATAAACGGGGTTATCTCATTCAAAGTTAATGCTGGAAGAATGTTGAAAACAATTAAAAATTCACATATGAGTAATCAAATCGATATTGATTGGCCCGATCCAAGGCAAGGCGGTACAACACCAAGTTTAGTCATAGACTGGCCATTAAAAAATTCGACAATCAGTATCGCTGAGCCAGTTATTTTAAAAGCATCGCCCTATGATGATGGCAGCGTAGACAGAGTTGATTTTAGACTATCTGGACCTGGAATACATCCTGCCCCAATTATTGTGAAAAAAGCGCCTTATGAGGCCGACTTCTCCGAGCATTTTATTGGCCCTTATTTAGGCCGATATTCTATCAGAGCCACTGTTTACGATAATTATGGTAAATATACTGAAGTAAGGCAGTCATTTAATCGAAGTATTGACAGCTTACCGGCAATATCGATTAACTCGATAGAACAACTCTCTGAAAATGAATATAAAGTCTCATGGAGTGGTCAACAACTCGCGGTATCAAGCTACTTAGTAAAAAGCCCGGATAAACAATATGGATACAGCCCTACTAATAGGGTGGTTAAACAAAAGCTTGATGAGCAATTCATTTACAATACAGCGGGAAGTGACAGCTGGTTTTATATTCGAAATTGTTTTAGCGACGGTTGCTTCCCTCGACAGTACAGTGAATTTTTTCAACTGAAAGACAGCACAAATTCACAACGTGTGATAAATATTGAAACCGAATTGCTCGGCACTGCGTTAGAAACGAACACAAATAATTAAGGGTTAATGTAATGTATTAAATAAGTAGATACATTAATTAAAGAACACTAAACAATTGTGAGTTTAAGCGTCAATGTTTTAAAGGCTTAAACTCTATTTTTATAGGACAAAGGACGAATACATGGAACACTTGAAAGCAGCTAAAAAGCAATGGACAAAATACTTGTTACTTGCCTTTGCTGCCATATCACCACAAGCCTTTTCAGCGAATTATATTACCGCGCTAACGGTTGACAATAATGTGGCTGTTTTTACAACTCAGGATGATAAAACTCATATAGCAACGTGTGCATCGGCAGAAAATCAACAAAAGTGGTCAGTTAATGCAAACGGTGAAGATGGCTTACATACGCTGATTAAAATAGCGAATGGAAGGGGCGAGCCTGTTGAAGTGATGACGGCCGATAATTGTGACCTTGCTAGTGGCATTGAACAAGCCAGCAACGTTAATATTGTGTATCGACAAATAGATGAGCAACAAACCCCCGTTGATGCGGTGATTTCATCAGCACTTAACTTTGTGGCGCGAGCTGATATTGTTTTAGCAGAAGATGTTGTTTTAAATGGTGCTGGTGATGGCGTCGAGTTCGGTTTATCTCTAAATAATGGTGCGGTTAATTGGCAGGACGGCGTGTTAAGTGGTGAGCAATACCTTCACGACTTTGAACAACTTGTTGCGGGTAATTATGCTTTAACCACGAAAGTGACCAGTGGTAGTGAAGTAGTAGAGCAAATCGCTCACTTTACGGTTACCGATGATATTCTTGTTGATGATTTTCCAGCAGGACTTATCGAACATGGTGATTTTGAGGCGGGTAATGATTTTATAGCAGAAAATGCTAATGTATCCATGTTATATGAAACGGAAAGCCCGCTCGTAGGACAGCAAAGTCTTAAAGGCTCAGTGAATGACTGGGATGATATTTCTTATACTCATACTGATTTTTCAGCATCAGGCACTCATTTAGTTAATGTTAATTTAAGTGGTCTTATTCATACCACTCGTCAAATGAGAGTGACGGTACGGGTTAGTTACGTTGGGGGCTCATGGTCAGATAGTAGCTCTGGATTTCAGTTAACTTCCACGTCAGCGGAATTAATCCCGTTAGCGTTAGATGTGGCAATAGACCCACTTCGAGAAGTCAGTAATATCAAATTAACGATAGCTGGGGACAGTGATCAAGCCACGCCTACAGAGTTTGTGCTTGATAATGTTCAGCTGCAAGTTACGCCAGAAATTAAAGGTAATGTCTATGAAGTTAATGGTGAATTGTTTATTAAGGTAGCAGATGATACTTATTTAAAGCTAACTGATAATAGTGATGGCTCTTGGTCACAAACAGCACTAGATGCTGCAGAATGGAAACGCCTCATTGCTGGCGTAAGTGCATCAACTAACTACACTATCGAGTTTGGTGAATTTAGCGGTGATGCATTAGAAGATTTTAGAATTACCAGTGAAGACGGTTTAACTGAAATTAATTTTAGTCAAACAGAAGGTGGTTATGAGTATCAGCCGAAAAAAACAATCATTGAATACCAATACAATGCACTAGGGCGTTTAATCAAAGTTATTGATACAGAAAATGGTGATAGAGCATATGAATACGATAAAGCGGGTAATCGAATTACCGCAGGGAGTAAACAAAATGATTAATAATGAATTGAATGTACGCGCTAAGGACATAAGCACCACCTATTATGTTTTAATTACAATATTATTTATTTGTTTCTTTACACTAAATACAAAAGCAGAAGAGGTCTCAACGACCAATTCTGCTTCTTCTAGCTCTATCGATGCTTATGATATAGCTCCGCCTAAATATCAAACGATTGATGATTTTGGTGTGAATTTGACAACAGGTCAAGTTACAACTTCAATCGATACTGTTGCAATTGGTGGGGCCATGGGGCTTTCTCATAGTATAAGTGCACATGCAAATGGCTTTGAATATAAAGGCTTTCGTGGTTATACCGACAAATTTGCTGGAAATGCGAGGTATACACTACTCGGGAAGTCATTAATGTATGAAAATGTGAGTTATCATAATTTTTATGTGATGCGCTTATTTGCGCCCGTAGGAAGTGCTGATTTTAAAATATACGTTGATGGTACTTTTGTACCGACTGTAACGACATCCGTCACTGAAAATTATAGCTATGAGGCTTTAGGCGATACTCGTGAAACATTAGAAGTGAGTGATGATAGGGAATATCTTATTTGGACGCTATCTGATGGTACAATTGTTCGTTTTATAAGAGATGCATATGACAATGCGCGCTCAAATGGCGCGCTTTCTGATATCACATACCCTAATGGTTATAAGATAACAAGGCATGGCTCGCGAAGCGTAACGACAAATACAGGATTTCAACTGAAATATGATTACATTGACGATAGTCGACCATTAGATCCTGCTAAAAATGGAGCAATAGGTGCGGGAATTCCAGCGGAAAGCGCTCTGCAATGGTCCGAGCATAACCCTAAATATATTGTCGGTATCAATAACGCAATCGAATATTGTTCAATTGAGTCTTCTGAACCTTGTACGTTAACGAATACTTGGCCCAAGGCTACTTTTACATGGCCAGGTGGTATGCCAAGAGCATTTCACATAGGACAAAGCGTGTTTACAGTTAACGATGCCTTAGCGCGTAGTACTGAATTGCATTATGAGGCGCACGATTTGGTTTTGAGTGATCTTGATGACCCTACAAGTATCAATGAAAGTGTAAGTTTCGAGCCTGGAGATAAAATAATGCCAAGATTGGTTGGTATTAAACCAGCTACAAGTGCAGTGCTTTCTTCTACTTACAAATACAGAAATAAGTTTAGTTACAGTGCAACTGGGGGAGTAAGTTATGGCTGGCTAATAACTGAATTGGGCGAAGTTGTATCAGCAACAAATGAAAGAGGAACAGGTGCTTATTCGTTAGATTTACCCATTGGACAAGGGGGGCCGCTGAAAAACTCTTTATCTTGGAAGGGAAGTTTTTATGTCACAAGAGATGTAACCTACCCTACATCGCTCTATGAGATATATAAATCTGGAGATGGAATTTTCAAATTTGAAGATAATTATAGAAATTTTGTAGAAAAAGTTTCGTCAAATTCTGGACCTCAAAAGAATTACAGCTATGACTTACGAGGAAACCTTGAATATATCACCATGCAAAAAGATAAGCCTGAAGAAACGCAAATTCAGGCGTTATACCCTGTAACTTGTGATAATACTAAAGTATGTAATAAACCAAAGTGGATTAAAAACGCGCTTAAAAAACAAACCGATTACACTTATCATCCAGAATCTGGGCAAGTAGAAACGGTTACTTCACCCGCCAACAAGCAAGGTATAACACCACAAACGCGCTATACCTACACCGAAAAATTTGCTACCTATAAAATTAATAGTAATACGGCGGAGACATCTCCAGATGGTATTTGGCTATTAACAGCACAAAAGCACTGTCAAAACAGTAATTATATTGAAGGTGTTTGTGAAGGTAGCGACGAAGTAGTTATTTCATATGAATATGGCACAAGTAACTTATTATTAAAAGGCAAGAGTATTAGCGCAGACGGCAAAACATTACGCACCTGTTATGACCATGATATTTACGGTAATAAAATAGGTGAGACTAAACCTAAAGCAGGAGTAACAACATGTCTATAAATCATAAGGAATATTTAATGATTTTCTCCTCTCGCTTTATATTGTCTATCCTGCATACGCTCTTGTTCATTTTTGCTGTGTTGACCATTTCACCTGTAACGGCAGCACAATCTGCCAGCGCTTATACAACGGGCATTCGTTATAACTTAAATGGCCAAGTTACTGGGATTATTAATCCAGACCCAGACGGTACAGCCGGTACACTAAAGTATTTGGCTACACGTAACATCTATAATTCTAGCGGTCTTTTGGAAAGGGTTGAGCAAGGCGAATTATCTACTTGGCAAAATGAGACCATCGCTCCTGTGGATTGGGAGGGTTTTACTATCGCCTCCAAACAAGGGTTTACCTATAATGATTATGGATGGAAGTTAACAGCATACACTGCAACACCAAGTGATAGTGTTATGTCCTTAACACAGTATAGCTATGACGACTATGGGCGAGTTCATTGTAAAGCAGTACGTATGAATTCTTCCTCATATGGTGCGTTACCAACAAGCGCTTGTACTTTAGGTGCAGAAGGGGAAGTCGGCCCAGACAGAATTTATCGTTATACCTATAATAGTCTCGACCAAGTATTAACCGAAGAGCGTGCTGTTGGCACAACAAAAGAACAAACATATATCACCAATACTTATGATACTAACGGTCGACGTACCAGTGTAACGGATGCTAATGGTAATTATGCCAAACAAACCTATGATGATTATGGTCGATTGGAATATTGGTACTTTCCCGATGCGGCTACAGTAGGAGGAGGTTCGCATAATCCGTTAGATTTTGAGAAATATGTCTACGATGATAATGGTAACCTTGAAGAGCTACATAAACGCAGTGATGATGATATTGCTAATACTAAAATTATTAGATATGTCTATGATGACCTCAATCAACGAGTAAAAAAAGACTGGCCCGATAGCACCACAGAAGACGTTTACTATACCTATGACTTACAGGGACTAGCATTAACCGCTAAGTTTGATAGAAACGGAGACGGTGATGCTGATGATGCAGGCGATAATGGTATCACCAATGATTTTGATGGCTTTGGCCGTCAAATTAGTAGTACTACTAATATGGGCGGCACTACTAAAACTTTAAGTTATCGATATGATGAGAACGGCAACAAAACTCGCATTACTCACCCTGACAATAAGTATTTTACGTATGATTATGATGGTTTAGATAGACTTGATGAGGTATTTGAAAGTACCAGTATTTCGGTATTAACACAAATTTATAACAGTAAAGGTTTACGCAGCGATATCAATCGCGGTAGTAATAACAATACAAACTACCAATATGATGGTGTCTTACGACTAGGTTCGCTCAGCCATTCCTTACAAGAGAAGTTAGTCACACAATATGGATTTACCTATAACCCAGCAAGCCAGGTAAAAACTAAAACCTTGTCTAATAAGGACTTTAATTACACCGGTGACGAAAATTTATTAGGTACTTATATAACAAATGGCTTAAATCAATATAGCAGCATAGATGATGGTTCAGTCACGACGGCCTTTACTCACGATACACAAGGCAATTTTACCTCTGATGGTTTCACTACTTATACCTATGATGTGGAAAATCGATTATTAACTGCGGTTGGCTCTGATAATGCTACGCTGACCTACGACCCATTAGGACGTTTGTTTCAAATGGTCAGTGGTAGTGTTACCACTCGTTTTCTTTATGATGGTGATGCTTTAGTTGCAGAATATAATACCAGTGGCACGATATTAAAACGTTATGTTCACGGCTCAGGCGTGGATGAACCTTTATTGATGTACAGTGGTAGCTCGGTTGGCAGTAATAATCGTCAGTATTTACACAGTGATTATCAAGGGTCTATTGTTGGTGTCAGTAATACTGATAATGTTATGACAAACATTAATACTTACGATGTGTATGGTATTCCACATGGTAACAATGTTGGTCGTTTTGGCTATACTGGTCAATTGGCTTTACCTGAGTTGGGGATGTATTACTACAAAGCACGGATTTATCATCCAAAGCTAGGGCGATTCCTGCAAACTGACCCTGTGGGTTATGAAGATCAGATGAATCTTTATGCTTATGTGGGAAATGATCCTGTTAATATGAATGACCCAACAGGTAAATTTGGACAGTTTTTCTTGGGTGCTTTAATTGGTGGAGTTGCAGAGGTTATTACGCAAGTTGCACGAGATGGAAGCGTAAGTGATTGGGGGGAAGTTGGAATGCAAACGGGTATTGGTTTTGTATCTGGCGGTACAGGTGGGGCTGCTGGTAAATTAGCTAGTAAAGCTATAAGAGCATTAACAAAACCTGCATCCGGCATGGGTTCTGGAGCATCAAAAGTTTTGACAGAAGGGTTAAGCGGTGAGATTTCCGGTGGCGTAACAAACGCAGTAAACAACTCACTTAACCAACTTGATAAGACTGGAACTATAGTTCCGGGACAGGTTCTTGAAGCGACAGGTAAAGGTGCAGGTCTTGGACTTGTTGCAGGAGCTGGAGCTGGTAAAATGCAAGCGAATGGGTCACTAGTTTCATTTGGGAACGCTAAGGCCGTACCAATGTTCAATAACGTGCAACCCGGAGCGACCTTAGGTAACATTGTAGGTAACTCAACAAACGCTGTGACTTCTGTAGCTGATACAGTCAATTCAAATTGTCAGGATAATGGAAGGTGTTAAAACTTATGACTAAAAAGCAACTAATTCTCCAATATGTTTTTTATATTCCTATAGCAAGTGTTCTAGGCGTAGGGGCAATTACGTTCCTATTTTATCTTAGTTATGGCTGGAGTATTGGATATGCATTGTCGTGGTTTAAAGTGGCTTCAATATTTATAATTATTTTGTTTTACATTTTCAATCTTAACGTTCTAGTTAAAATATTGAAAAGGAAAAATGGATCTTAACTGGTTATATTAAACGGTTAGAATTTTTGAATCCAAAGCCTCGCTAGTCGGGGCTAGGATTCAGCTATCGAGATCAAATAATTTTGCTCTCAACTCAAAGCCAGCGGCAGCTGGTTTTGTTGTTTTTGGCGCTAAGGTTAGTGAATTAGTAATGATGACTGTTTTAATACCTTTATATGTTCTGGACTAAAACCATTACGCAAAAGTTCAAAGTCATCAAAATCAACAATAGCCCTGCGGCCTTTGCCGAGGACTTGATAAAGGCTGCCTGTAGCGGTAGTAATTAAAGAGGAATCAATATTCATTATCTGGGAAGTGCTAACATAATCTCCAGAAGCAAATCGACAAGTCATATCATCAATAACGGTGCCGTATAAAACCTCTCCGATCAGTTGCTCATCATCTAAAACAGAGACAATAATCCAATCTTTTACAATAGTATTCATGGCATCATTCCCCAAAAAAATAGGCATTCATATTAAAAGTTAGGGCTGAATATTGCCAAGATTTTTAAGCAATATAATGGATAGAATTCAGTATGAATTGGTCTTTCACTATAGCATCTGCTAAATTCAGTGTT